>CAZADJ010000443.1:0-1815 GCA_964483845.1 uncultured Actinomycetota bacterium
GCTCGTGGACACCGACCGCGTAGGGCATGAACAGCCGGAAGTGGATCCGCTGACCGTCTGCGAGCAGCCCGATCGTGTCGTCGAGGTGTGACGCGAGCTCGCTGTCGCTCAACGCACCGAGATCCACACCCCGCAGCACCTCGATACGCGATCGGATCGCCGGTTTCAGCTCGACCTCCCAGCGGCGCGGCAGCTCCTCGAGCGCCCCTGACCCGACCATCTGCTCGGCGGCCTTCATGCGCCGTCGCATCGGCGGGACGATCCTGGCCAGCACGGCGATCAGCCACCACGGAGGGGTCGGGCCGTCCTTCTCGCCACCGACGGGGACCGGCCGGGTGTAGACCTCCCCGCCGACCGACCGCTGCTCGATGTGGTCGACCATGAGCCCCCACTCCCGGCACATGAGGTTCGACCCCTCCTCCAGCGCTTCGAGGAACACGTTGCCCAGCGTGGTGAGCGGTTCCGGGTAGTGAGCGGTGTCCTTCATCCAGGTGCCCTCGGGCAGATCACGGTCGGGCTCGACCGGCAGGGCGGTGATCGGCCGGGACTGGAGCAACCACAGTCCGTCCGGCGCGAGCGCCCACTCGATGTCCTGCGGGGCGCCCAGCAGGTCCTCGAGACGTTCGGCGAGCGCGGCGATCGCAGCGACCGCCCCGGTGTCGATCGCACCGCTCGGGCTGGCGACGGTCTCGACGCCGCCGTCGCGGACCACGAACTCGTCCGGGTCGACCTCGCCGCTGACGAGCGCCTCGCCCAGGCCGCGGACGGCGCTGACCAGGGTCTCGTCGCGCGCGCCGGTCACGGGGTTCGCCGAGAACGCGACCCCGGCGGCCTCCGAGGGGACCATCCGCTGGACCAGGACGGCCAGCGGCGTGTCGGCGGATCCCCGTGTTGCGCGGTACGAGGTGACGCGGGCTCCGTGCGCCGAGGCGACCACGGTGCCCAGGGCGGCGACGAGACCGTCCATCCCCGCGACCCCGAGCACGGTCTCGTACTGCCCCGCGAACGACGCCTCCGCAGCGTCCTCCCCGACAGCAGACGAGCGCACCGCCACCGGCCCGCCACCGAGCTCGTCGAGCGCCGCCGCCAGCGCCTCCCGCTCCTCGTCCGAGATCGTCACCTCGCCGTTCGTCGCGCTGTCGTTCTCGAGCCACCGCGCCACCCTCGCGGTCGGGACGACGAACCCGTCGGGGACCGGCAGCCCGTCCTGGCGCAACCGCGCCAGCGTTGCGGCCTTGCCCCCCGCCGACTCGACGTCGGCGGCCGCGGGGTCGTCCAGTGGGAAGGTGAGCTTCGGCCGCGTCTCGGTCATACCTCATCCGCCTCCTGGCGGCGTGGCCGTGCGTCGTGCTCCGGGGAACCGCCCGAGCGCAGCTCCTCGATCAGGGTCCGTAGCGCCCACGCGACCGCCCGCCCCGCCCGTTCACCGTCGATGTCGTGCTGATGACGGAACAGGAACCACGTGTTGCTGCTGGCCAGCGTGCGGATCAGCGCCGTGACGACCTCGGCGTCCGCCTCCGACAGGTGGGTCAGGACGTCGCTGGCCTCCAGCGTCCGGCGGAACTCCTCGGTCCGCTCGTCCCGGCGGGCGACCTGCGAACGCGTGCCCAGCGACACGACCACGAGCGCTTCGACCAGCGCCCCGAGTTCGTCGAACAGCCGGAACGTCGTCTCGGCGCCGGAGGGGATCGAACCGGCATCGTCGACGCCCGTCACGCCACCCGACTCGACCAGCCGTTCGTCGAGCCAGCGGGCGTAGCCGTCCAGGAGCGCCTCCCGGCTGTCGTAGTGGCGGTAGACGGTCCGGTGGGACAC
>CAZADJ010000444.1:0-1807 GCA_964483845.1 uncultured Actinomycetota bacterium
GCGATCCTGTTGGCCGCCGCTCACCTCGACGTCGTCGCGATCACCACGGTCGCGGGCAACCAGTCCCTGGAGAAGGTGACGACGAACGCGCTCGCGGTGCTCGAGCTCGCTGAACTCACCCACGTCCCGGTGCACCCTGGTGCCGCGCGTCCCCTCCTCGAGGACCCGCGCTACGCGCAGCGTGTCCACGGCGAGAGCGGTCTGGACGGCGCGGACCTCCCGCCGCCACGGACCGGGCCGAGCGCCGTCCCCGCGGTCGAGGCGATCCGCGCGGCCGCCGACGCGCACGACGACCTCACGCTCGTCGCGACGGGGCCGCTGACCAACGTCGCGGTGGCGCTGCGGCTCCACCCCGGTCTCGTCGACCGGCTCAGCGGGATCGTGCTGATGGGTGGCTCGCTGGCCGGCGGCAACACGAGCCCGGCTGCCGAGTTCAACGTCGCCGCCGACCCGGAGGCCGCACGGGTGGTGTTCACCGCCGGTGTGCCGATCCGCATGGTCGGGCTGAACCTCACGGAGCAGGCCCGGGTCGGTGCGGACGAGGTACGGCGGATGCGTGCGCTGGGCAACCGCGTCGGGCACGCCTGCGCCGACCTGGTGGACGCCTACATCGGCCGCGTCCGCGCGCTGGTCGGGCTCGACTCGGCGGCGCTCCACGACCCCTGCGCGGTCGCCTGGCTGATCGAGCCGGACCTGATCGACGCCCGGGCGATGCCCGTCGACGTGGAGCTGGCCGGTGAGCTCACCCGCGGCATGACCGTCTGCGACGCGCGACCGCTGGACGGCGGGCCGCTCGGCGCGAACCTCGCACCCCCTCGTGGCGGCCGTGCGGCGAACGCCGAGGTCGGCCTCCGGCTCGACGTCGCACGCTTCCTCGACCTGCTGCTCGACGCGCTCGCGGGGTACCCGTGAACGCGTCACGCGGCGATCGGTCCGGTCACGTGGTCGTGGTCGCGTCGATCAACGCCGACCTGGTCGTGACCGTCGAGCGTCTCCCCCGGCCGGGCGAGACCGTCGCGGGCGGCGAGTTCGCCCGCTACTGGGGCGGCAAGGGCGCGAACCAGGCGGTCGCCGCCGCGCGCTGGGGCGTCGCGGTCGAGGTGATCGGGGCGGTGGGTGACGACGAGCTCGGCGCCGGGTCGGTCGCGGCGCTCGGGGCCGAGGGCATCGGGACCGCACACGTCCAAGTCCGGGACGACGCGCCGACCGGTGTGGCGCTGATCGCCGTCGACCGGACGGGCGAGAACCAGATCGCGGTCGCCTCCGGGGCCAACGCCCACGTCGACGCCGCCCCGCTCGACGACCTCCTCGACGCCCGGACGGAGCCGGGCGTGGTGCTGGTCACGTTCGAGGTCCCACCGGCGGCCGTCCGGACCACCCTGGGAGCGGCCCGGCGCGCCGGCTGGACGGTCGTGGTGAACCCCGCCCCCGGCCGTCCCCTCGAGCCGGCCTTCACGGGATCCGGGGCCATCCTGACCCCGAACCGCCGCGAGCTGGAGGTGATCGCCGGGCCGGGCCGACCCGGGCCGGCGGCCCGCCGGATCGTCGAGGACGTCACCGGCGCCCCGGTGGTCGTGACGCTCGGCGACGAGGGCGCGCTCGTGGTCCACGAGGACGGCTCGGAGCGTCTAGCCCCGCCCGACGTCTCGCCGGTGGACACGACCGGCGCCGGCGACGCGTTCAACGGGGTGCTGGCTGCGGCCATCTCGGCCGGCCGGGGCCTCGTCGACGCGACCCGGTTGGCGGTGACCGCCGCGTCGCACTCGACCGAGCTGGCCGGCGCGCGTCCCGGGATGCCCCGTCGCGA
>CAZADJ010000445.1:0-1805 GCA_964483845.1 uncultured Actinomycetota bacterium
CGACCGCGCCACACGTGCGCCGGTCAGCCGTCGCGGCTCCGTCCCTCGGAGACCGCCCTGATCGCGCGCTCCACGAACCCGAGCCGGTCGAGGATGCGGAGGCACCGGCTGCGCCGATCCGTCCCCGGCGTCCCCTTCAGCCGCTCGGCGAGCTCTGCCAGGCTCGGCTCGTCGCTAACGACCGCCTCGACGAGCTCGGCGTGGAGCTCCGGGGCGAAGTCCCGGGCGCTGCGCGGGATCGGCGCGGCGGTGACCTCCTCGAGCCAGCGGTCCACCGGTCCGGTCGCCCCATCCGCGCTCGCCGGCTCGTCGCGCTCGTCCTCGTCCATCATCGCCCCCGTGGGGTGATCAGCTGATCCACCGGGGCGTGATCGTCGGTGAGCGGATCCGCGTCCCCGATCAACGCGTCCAGCGCCGGCCCCGTCAGGGCCGCGATGGCGTCGTCTGCCGCGTGCGACCCGGCCAGGACCGCGTCGACGTCGATCGGCGCGTCGGAGGCGGCCACCACGTAGTTGCCGCCAGACGCACCGGTCAGCCGCTCGGTCGGCGCGAAGGCGGCGACGTGCGCGAACACCTCGTCCAGGGTCGCGAGCTCGGCCCGGAGGAAGCCGAGCGGCGGGTGGTCGATCAGGTTCATCACGTACAGCCCGTCGTCGCGCAGTCGGTCGGCGACGTCCTGCAGGAACTCGCGGGTGGTGAGGTGCCACGGTACGGCCAGCCCGCCGAACGCGTCGCCGATGACCAGGTCGTAGGCGTCGTCCGGCAGCTCCCGGATGGTGAGGCGCGCGTCGCCGGTGCGCACGTCGAAGCGCTCGTCGGGGTCGAACCCGAAGCGCTCGGCGGCCAGATCGACCAGCGACGCGTCCAGCTCGAGGACCACGCTGGTCGTGCCCGGCCGGGTCGCCTCGAGGTAGCGCGGGAGGGTGAACGCGCCGCCGCCGACGTGGACGACGTCCAGCGGCTCCCCCTCGGGCGCCTCGGCGTCGAGGACGTCGGCGAGGATCCGCGTGTAGGACAGGCCGAGGTGCGTGGGGTCGTCCAGGTCCACGTAGGAGTGCGGGAGGGTGTCCATCACCAGGATCCGGCCGGACGGTCGCTCGGGATCCTCCACGACGGTCGCGCAGAAGTACGGGCTCTCCTGGTCACAGACCTGCGGGTACGCGGCGGTGACGCCGGCGGCCAACAGCGCGAAGGCGACCACCGGCCCGGCGCGGCCGGGCCGCCGGTCCGGCAGCCACCACCAGAGGGCGAGCCCGACCACGAGGAGCGCGACGCCGACGCCGAGCACGATCGTGCGGCTCGGCAGTGCGCGCACGAGCAGGAACCCGGCCACGAAGGTCCCGACGATCGCGCCGGCGGTCCCGAGGGCCGCGTAGCGCCCGACGATCTCGCCGGTCTCGTCGAGATCGGCGAGCTGCAGCTTCACCACCGTCGGACCGACCGCGCTGAGCACCAGGGCCGGGGCGAAGAACCCGAGGGTCGCCAGGACCACGATGCTGAAGGGTCCGCGACCGGGCACGGTCATCCCGATGGTCGAGACGACCACCGGCGAGGCGATGGTGAGCGCGCCGCCGACGGCGACGACCGGCCCGAGGATCGACCGGGGATCGATGCGGTCGGCGAGCCGTCCGCCGGCCCAGTTGCCGAGCGCGATGCCGGCGAGCACGACCCCGATGATCCCGGTGTAGGTCTCGAGCGTCACACCGACGAAGGGCGCGAGCAGCCGCGCCGCGACGATCTCGAGGACGAGGACCGTCGCGGAGACGAAGAAGACGAGGGCGCCGGCGGCGGACGGACGCATGGCC
>CAZADJ010000446.1:0-1798 GCA_964483845.1 uncultured Actinomycetota bacterium
TCATCGCTGACTGACCGAACCGGCTAGCTGACTAGCCGACCGTCATCGGGTCCGGCCCGCTCGGGCCGGACCCCTAGCCAGTTCCACACCGACACGCAGCGCGAGGAGGATGACATGGGTCACCGTGGCCGCACGATCACCGCAGCCGGCTTGCTGGTGCTGCTCGCCGCCGCGGCGCTGGTCGCACTCGCCCGCTACCCGGGCGGACCGGTCTCGGTGGTCGCGCCCTACGGGCAGAGCATGCAGCCCACCCTTTCGGCCGACGACCTCGTCGTGATGCGACACACCACCGACTACGCGACCGGTGACGTCGCCGCCTACCACAGCACCGAGCTCGACACCGTCGTGCTGCACCGCATCGTCGAGATCGACAGCGATCGCTACATCTTCCAGGGCGACAACAACACCTGGATCGACCCCGACCAGCCCACCGCCGACGACCTGATCGGCGTGACCTGGTTCGTGGTCCCTCTCGCCGGGGCGCTCACCCGCATCCCCACCTCGATCTGGATCGCACTGGCCCTCGGCGCAGGCGCGCTCGCCGCGCTCGTGCGCCCCCGCCCGACCCCCCACACACCGACACCGCCGACCAACGACAGCTCGCGCTCGGTGGCGCCGGAGCTACTCAGCAGATCGCGGCGGGCCGCGCTGCCCGCAGCCGTGGTGCTCGCCGCCGCTCTCGCCCTCGGCGTGGTTGCGTTCACCACCCCGGCGACCACCGACGGGCCGGTCACCTACACCCACCGGGCCACCTTCGGCTACCACGCCGACGCGTCTGCCGGCGAGGTCTACCCCGACGGGCAGGTCACCAGCGGCGACACCGTCTTCCTCAGCCTCGTCGACGAGATCGAGCTCACCTTCGACTACGACCTGACCACCGGCGCCGACCACGACGTCACGGCGAGCGCCTGGCTCGAGGCGACCGTCGCCGACGGCAGCGGCTGGGAGCAGACCATCCCGCTGGGCGACCCGGTCGGCGCCGACGCGGGCGAGGTCGAGCTGAGCGCACACCTGGACCTGGCTGAGATCCACGCGCTGGTTGACGACGTGCAGGAACAGACCGGGGTGGGCGGAGCATCGCGCACCCTCACCGTGAGCGCCCAGGTCGAGACCGCCGGCGAGCTGGCCGGCCAGCAGCTCGACGACCACTTCACCCCCGGGATCAGCTTCGCCCTGGACGAGCACCGCCTGCACCTGACCCGCGGCGCAGACGACGATGCCGACGAGCCGTTCACCGCCACCGAGACGGGCTCGGTCACCGCCGCTGACATCGAGCCGAACCAGCTCGAAGTGCTCGGGCTCAACGTCGCGGTCGACCACGCCCGGCTCGCCGCGCTCGCCGCCGGCATCGCCGCGGTGCTCGTGCTCGCCGCCGCCGGCGCCGCCATCGCCCGCACCCGCCACGCCGACGAGGTCACGCGCATCCGGGCCCGCTACGCCCACACCATCGTCACCGCCGCCGACGTGCGTCCACCCGACGGGCGCACCATCGTCGAGTCCACCACGATCGGCGACCTGGCCAGGATCTCGGACGCGCTCGCCACCCCGATCATCCACCGCCGCTGGGCCGGAACCGACACCTTCCTGGTTGACACCGGCACCACCGTCTACTGGTACGAAGCCGATCCCCACCACCCCGACAACGAGCCGACCCAGCCCCGACCCGACCACTCCGAGACATCACGTCTCGATGAGGACCACGAGGCGCTGCGCGTCCAGGACGCACGATGAGCGCCGAGGCCGCTCGCCACGCAGCACCGGCCCTCAAGAGGCTGGAGCCGGACGTCGAAGTACAACC
>CAZADJ010000447.1:0-1795 GCA_964483845.1 uncultured Actinomycetota bacterium
GCAGCTCGCCGGGCAGCAGGCCGTAGAGGTTCATGTCGATCCGGGGGGCGTCGGGGTCGCCGCGGTGGCCGAGCACGCCCCCCTGACGCATCGTCCCCTCGAGCCTGAACCCGAGCCGGTGGGCGACGGCGTTCGAGCCCGGGTTCTCGGCCGCTGCGCGCAGGTTGATCCGACCGACGTCGAGTTCATCGAACGCCCACCGGCACACGAGCCGGGCGGCGCGGGTCGCGACACCCCGCCGTCGTGCCCAGGGTGCGACCCAGTAGCCGATCTCCGCGGACCGATCGGCGTGGTTCACCCCGATCCCGCACGCGCCGAGCAGGCGACCCGACCCCGCGTCCACGACCGCCATGTGCGCACCCTCGCCCCGCTCGAACCCCTGCCGGCTCATCTCCAGCCAGCCACGGGCGTCCTCGCGCCCGTAGGGTGACGGCACGGGGGTGTAGCGCTGGATCTCCGCGTCCTGACACGCCTCGAACACCTCGTCGAGCAGATCCTCGGTCACCGCACGAACCACGAGATCGCCGTCGCTGAGGGTGGGCGGGTCGATCGGAGGCACCTCGGACGGCACGGGTTCAGTGGCTCCGCTTCACGGCGGCGTCCGCGAGGACGTCGGCCGCCTGGCTGACGCGCATGCCGACGATGTCCAGTCGGCGCAGCAGCTCGCGGGCCTTGACGGTGCGCGCGGTCATGACCCGATCGTCGTCCTCGAGCATCTCCGCGATCGCGTACTGGTAGCTGCGCCGCACCAGGTTGCCGGCCTTCTTGGCGTCGAGGGCCCCGCGGGCGATGCCGGACGGATCGGAGACGATGTGCTCCGAGGCGCTGCGGAGCGCCAGCAGCGCCTCGACGACCTCCTCGAGGAGCGGGCCGAAGATCTCGTGGCTGACCATGCCGTACAGGTCCCACTCCCGGGAGAAGTCGCGCAGGTTGTCGAGAACGTCGTCGATGGCGCGCGAGAGGCGGTAGATGTCCTCCCGATCGATCGGCGTCACCAACGCACCGGTGAGCGCGGTGACGATCTCGGCACGGTGGGCGTCGCCCTCCGACTCGAGCTCCCCGATCCGTTCCCGGAGCCCGACGTCGTGATCGCGACCCTCGGCGACCACCCCGTGGACGAGGCGTGCGGCCTGCAGTGCGGAGTCGATCTGGGCGCAGAGCAGGTCGACGAACTCGCGGTCGGCCCTGCCCGACAGCTCCCGGAGCAGCTGACGCGGACGCGGGCTCACGTCACATCACCTCCTGGCATCACCGTCGCGGTCACCTCACGTCACCGCTACTACCGTCCAGCCTACGACGGCGGCGATCGTCCCGGCGGCCGGCAGGGTCACGACCCACGCCACGACCACGCGCAGGGCGATCTTCCAGCGGATCCTGGTGAGCCCCTCGATGACGCCGCTCCCGACGAGGCCGCCCGTCACGGACTGGGTCATGCTGACCGGGGCCCCGAGGACCGTCGAGCCGAGGACGGCGACGCTGGCGGACAGCTCCGCGCTGACGATGTGGAACGGCCGCGCGGTCAGCACGCCGGTGGCGAGCGTGCCCGCCATCCTGCGCAGACCGAGCAGCGTGCCCAGCCCGAACAGCACCCCGATCGCGGCGAGTTGACCGGCGTCGGCATCGACGGTCGGCAGGGCGGTGCCGAACGCGACCGCGGAGACCGCCAGCATCTTCTGGCCGTCGTTCGCGCCGTACGCGAGGCACTGGACGGCGAACGCCACCTCGTGCGCCCAGCGCAGCCGGCGCCGCGCCGACCCACGGGCCGGAACGAGCCGCGCCGCGCGGCTGAGCCCGG
>CAZADJ010000448.1:0-1794 GCA_964483845.1 uncultured Actinomycetota bacterium
GGTGCGTAACGGAACCGACGGCTCGTGCGTGTATGAAGTGACGGACGGCCACGAAGGGATCGCGTTGGGCCAGGATGACGAAGCGCTGGAGCGCTTCTGCATTGACGCTCATCCCCGACTGGTCGCGGCGCTCACCCACCAGTTCGGTGACCCGTGGCTGGCGGAGGAGCTCGCACAGGACGCACTGATCCGCGCGTGTGACCGCTGGGCGACCGTGTCCGAGATGGAGTCGCCGATCGGCTGGACGTTCCGCGTCGGCGTCAACCTCGGCAACTCGATCTTCCGGCGGCGGTCGGCCGAGAGACGGGCCCGTGCCCGACGCGGGGCCGACCGGACCGTCCACCACGACCCCGATACGGCGGACCGCCTCGCAGTGAGCCAGGCGCTGGACGAACTGACGGTCCCGCAACGGGAGGCCATCATCCTGCGCTACTTCCTCGGGCTCACCGCCGGGGAGGCCGCCGCGATCCTCTCGTCCACCGCTGGTGCGGTCCGCGCGCTGACCCACCGCGCGATCTCCACCCTCCGGGACGCCCTGGACGAACCGCTCCTCGCAGAGGAGGCACCCGATGTCCCGTGACCTCGAACAGCTCCTGCGCGACACGGCGGTCCGACCGTCCGAGCCCGTGGACGCCGCGAAGCTCGTGGCCCGTGGACGTCGTCGACGCCGGCTGCGGCACACCGCCGCGGCGGTGGGTTCGCTGGCAGCGATCGCGCTCGTCGCGACGCTGGCGATCGGGCCGCTGACCGCCCCGCAGCCCCCCTCCGTCGTCGATCAACCGCCGACCGACCGGGAGGCAGCCAGCCAGAGCCCGGCCGACGCGGAGCGTGACGGTGTCCTGCCGGAGATCGCCGCGCTCCCGTTCGACGTGCGCGTCAACCACCGGCCTGGCACCGGCGGCGCCACGACCCGGCTCGTCACCGATGAGGGGGTGTGGATCGTGTCGCACACGGCCCCGGGCGAGCACCCGGACGGCCCCGTCGTCGGCGACCCCGATGGGGTCTTCGGTCGGGACTTCGTCCACCTGGACACCTACGCCGAGATCCTGCTGCTCGACGGGACCGAGACGGAGGTGCTCCGAGCCTTCCCGGTGGCCCCCCACCCCGCGCCGACCGCGCTCACGGTCGACGACGACGCCGTCTACTGCCACCGGGCCGGGGACGGCGGCGCTCCCGACTCGATGCTGTGTCGCGTCGACCGGACGAGCTACGACTGGCTGGTCCGCATCTTCCCGCAGCCCGAGCGCTCCGCCTACGGGCCAGACAGCTACGTCCCCGAGGACTGGGTCATCGACGAGCCGGTCGACGCGACGCTGGCCGGCGACCTCGTCGCGACAGACGGCAGCCTCCGGCTCGAGTCCGACGACCGCGTCCACACCTTCGACCCGGCGACGCTCGAGCTGCTGGCGAGCACGGACGACGACGGCCCGACGACGGACGACGACCGGCTGATCGCCGACTTCCTCCGCTTCGCATCCGATCCGGGCCCCGACACGGCCGCGGCCGTCCCCTTCGCCGACGACGTCTCACTCGGGCTCGGACCCGACCTCCACGTGACACGGAGCGCGTCCGCGCTGACCGACCCCGACGCCTGGGTGATCGACGTCGAGGTCTTCCGCGCGTACGCCGGGCCGTTCTCCGCCCTGGATCTCGCCGCCGACGCGGAGGACACCGTCGTCTCGGTCGGCGAGCACGACCACTGCGTCTCTCCCCCACAGCCGCCTCCCGGCGAGGTCGCCGACCTGCGCCGGGTCAGCGTCCAGCCCGACCCCGACACCATCGACAGCTGCCTCC
>CAZADJ010000449.1:0-1794 GCA_964483845.1 uncultured Actinomycetota bacterium
CGCATCGATCACATCTACCAGGACCCCCACGAGGAGGACGTCCGGCTCCACCTCTACTACGGGGACCTCACCGACGGCTCCCAGCTCGCACGCATCATCCGGCAGATCGAACCGGGCGAGATCTACAACCTCGCCGCACAGTCGCACGTCGCCGTGTCGTTCGACCAGCCGGAGTACACCGGCGACGTGGACGGTCTCGGGGTCGTCCGCCTGCTCGAAGCGATCCGCGAGGCCGGGGTCCCGTGCCGGCTGTACCAGGCCGGGACGAGCGAGATGTTCGGTGACGGCCCGCCACCCCAGAGCGAGTCCACCGCGTTCCGGCCGCGGTCGCCGTACGCGGCGGCGAAGCTGTACGCGTACTGGATGGTACGCAACTACCGCGAGGCGTACGGGATGTTCGCGGTCACCGGGATCCTGTTCAACCACGAGAGCCCGCGCAGAGGCGAGACGTTCGTCACCCGCAAGGTCACGCGTGCCCTCGCACACATCGTCGCCGGCGAGCAGGACCGCCTGTACCTCGGCAACCTGGACGCGGTGCGTGACTGGGGTCACGCCCGTGACTACGTCGAGGGGATGTGGATGATGCTCCAGGAGGACGAGCCGCGGGACTACGTGCTCGGCACGGGGGAGTCGCACAGCGTCCGGGAGCTCCTCGAGGCCGCCTTCGGTCACGTCGGCCTGCGCTGGGAGCCGTTCGTCGAGATCGATCCGCGCTACTACCGACCGACCGAGGTCGAACAGCTGCGCGCCGATGCGTCGTTGGCCGCGACGGAGCTGGGCTGGAAGCCGCGGACCACCTTCACGGAGCTCATCACCGAGATGGTCGAGGCCGACCTGGCCGCCCAGGAGCTGGATCTGCCCGGTGCGCGGGCGCGGGTGGCCGAACGGTTCCCGGAGGATCAACGTGCCTGAGGGACCCGGCCTCGTCTACGACCCGACCGGCAAGCGGATCTGGGTCGCCGGTCACCGCGGCCTGGTCGGATCGGCGCTCCTGCGTCGTCTCCGCGACGAACCGGTCGACGAGCTGATCACGGCGACATCGGCCGATCTGGACCTGCGCCGCCAGGAGCCGACGGAGCGCTTCGTCGAGGAGCACCGCCCTGACGCGGTCATCCTCGCGGCCGCGAAGGTCGGGGGGATCGAGGCGAACCGGACCCGACCGGCGGACTTCCTCTACGACAACCTGATGATGTCCGCCAACGTCCTCGAGGCGGCGCGGATCCACGGTGTCGGGCGCACCGTCGTACTGGGCTCGTCGTGCATCTACCCGCGGGAGGCACCGCAGCCGATGCGCGAGGACGCGCTGCTCACCGGACCGCTCGAGCCGACGAACGAGGGCTACGCGGTGGCGAAGATCGCCGCCCTGGAGCTCGCCAAGATGTACCGTCGGCAGCACGGGATGGACGCGATCAGCCTGATGCCGACGAACCTGTACGGCCCGAACGACAACTTCGACCCGGAGTCGTCCCACGTCCTCGCCGCGCTGCTCCGGCGTGCGCACGAGGCGAAGGTGGCGGGGGCGGATGAGCTCGTCGTGTGGGGGACCGGGACACCGCGGCGCGAGTTCCTCCACGTCGACGACCTCGCGGACGCGATCGTGTTCGCGCTGCGCCACTACGACGACGAGGAGCACGTGAACGTCGGGACCGGACGGGACATCTCGATCCGGGAGCTGGCCGAGCTGATCTGCGACGTCGTCGGCTTCGACGGCGAGATCACCTTCGACACGTCCCGGCCCGACGGCACGCCGCGCAAGCTGCTGGACGTGGCCCGGCTGAGCGAGCTGGGATGGGA
>CAZADJ010000450.1:0-1777 GCA_964483845.1 uncultured Actinomycetota bacterium
TCAATCTGTGGACGACTACATCGCGGGCTGGGGCGAAATGGGCATGATGCTGCCCGACGCGGCTCAGGTCAAAGTGTTTCGCGAAAACTTTGATTCTGCCCACGGTTCATTGCGTAAAGCACTTTCCCATGCTGACGATTCAGTCCGGATGCGTGCGGCCTACGTCATCGGTGAAATTGGGAGCACGGCAAAACCTGCGGGCGACGATTTGCTTAATCGATTGACTGAAGAATCGGACGAACTTGTCAGAATCTACATCGTCGATGCTCTCAATTCTATTGATTACAAAACCGACAAGACAATTGCTATGCTTTCCGAGCGGTACGAGGCTCTTGACGGCTCGAACGTTCCACCGAACGATGACCATTCGTACGCCGAAGTTGATGAGAAAATCAAGATTGCCTCGGCTCTCTATTCGCTCGTGGACGCGGAATCACAATCTGAATACTACGACTTCGTGACTCAATGGCTCGAACCTCCTGCCGATGGTGTGAGTGGCGGATTGCTTGATGGCTACTGGGAACGGCGATGGATTGCAGTAAACTCGTTAGAGCAAATGCCAACCGCGACGGAAGCAATTCCCAAACTCGAAGCGATGCAGGCCGAGTCTGGTGCGAAATCTTGGGTGAATGCTCACGTTCCTCGAGTACTCGGCGTGCTACGACAAAACACCCGATAACAAAGCCGTGAACCGGAGCACTCACTCACGCGGCAACTGAAATCCAAGTCTTCCGTTCGTGCCCGGTTACGGCAGGCGTTCGCCTGCCAAAGATGGTAACTAAGCTGCCAATAGAACGCGACTTTGATCCTTACGGAGGAGGGCTCGATGAACAATGCGCGTGGAAGAATTTCGGTGGACTCACTCTGGACGAAGCTTATCTTAAGTTTGAAAGTGCTCCGGAGGTCTACCAGGAAGATTTCATGTTTATGGGTGGAAAGGCCTTTGCGTTCTACTTTCCAGTGATTGACCGATTTTTACGACGAACCATTGAGCTCCCTGAGGACGAATGCGGCGACCGACAATCATGGATACTGCCTCAGTGCATTTTCGCCCAGTTTGACGGAGCGAATCGGCGGTATGTTGCACCTTTGAAAAGGTCCGTGGTTGACCTATGCGACTTCATGCTCCAGCATATGGAGTGTTTCGTCGACGATTGGAGTGATCCAAAAGAGACCGAGAGCCATTGGCGACGGCTCCGGGATCATGTGAGCCAGTATCCCTCGCATTGACCCGCAGGCGAACAATTCGATGCACGGGAGTGGCGAAGTTGGCCGGATTTGCCATGGCCAATCTCTCGTCGCCACCCCGTGATCGGTGGCGTTCCGCTCTGCGGAGGATCGGCGCGCGGGAGGGGTCACCACGAAAGACACGAAGAACCACGAAGGTTTGCGACACTCCGTCTCCGGTCCTTCGTGCCGCTTCGTGCCCTTCGTGGTCCAAACACGCTACGGGCGTTCGACGCTCCAATCTTTATGCTCTAGATGCGCGGCGCCCCATTGGCAATGTCCATGGTCCGACAAAGGTGAGTCGCTTCGGTCATTATCTCTGTTTGCAGATCGGACCGCGACATGGCCGCCCGGGACCACTCGTGATTGCAACGCGTCGCCGCTGCTCTGATCCGAATGCTCGATTTGCACGGTCTAATTGTTGCGCGGTCCCGTGATGTCGGGTATCCTGGTGGTGCGGAGGTTGACCACCCCGGCAGGATCGAGACCCGCTTCGAAACACACGACTGCGGAACCAGGATCGGGATAGGGGCCGCATCGCTGCGGACCC
>CAZADJ010000451.1:0-1751 GCA_964483845.1 uncultured Actinomycetota bacterium
GCCGAGGTGATCCAGATGTTCATCTCGAACCCGCAGGCGTGGAAGGCTCCGATCCCCCGCGACGACGCGGAGGAGCTGAAGGACGCCGACATCCCCGTCTACGTCCACTCCCCCTACCTCATCAACGTCGCGACCGGCAACAACCGCGTGCGCCACCCGTCGCGCAAGCTGCTGCAGCAGACCTGCGACGCGGCCGCCGCGATCGGGGCGCGCGGGGTGATCGTCCACGGCGGCTACTGCCTCGCCGATCAGGACGTCGCCGAGGGCTACGCGAACTGGCGCAAGACGCTCGAGCGACTGGAGACCGAGGTGCCGGTGCTGATCGAGAACACCGCGGGCGGCGACAACGCGATGTGCCGCCACTTCGACCGGCTCGAGGCGCTGTGGGAGGAGATCGCCGAGATCGACGCGCCGCTCGGGTTCTGCCTCGACACGTGCCACGCGCACGCCGCGGGCGAGCCGCTGGAGACGGTGGTGAAGCGCGCGACGGAGATCGTCGGCACGATCGACCTCGTCCACTGCAACGACTCGAAGGATGAGGCGGGCTCCGGCCGGGACCGCCACGCGAACCTCGGCGAGGGCCGGATCGACCCCGACCTGCTGGTCCAGGTGTGCCGGGAGGCCGACGCCCCGATCGTCGTGGAGACCCCCGGGGAGCCCGAGGACCAGGCCGCCGACATCGCCTGGCTGCGCGAACGGCTCTAGGTCCGATGGCGGGCGGGCCGGAGACCACCGAGTACCACGGGCCGGCACCGGCGGCGGGGTGGACCACCGCGCGGCGTGCCGCGCTCGCCTTCATCGCCGTCTGGCTGACCGTCCAGCTCGCGGTGCCGGCCGCGGCGCTGCTGACCGACCCGCCGGCGCGGTTCAGCTGGCAGATGTACTCGGGGCTGTCCCAGCACCCCTCCTACGTGCTGGTCTTCGACGACGGTGAGGAGCAGCGCGAGACGCACGGCTCGCTGCTCGAGTGGACCCGCGCGGACCTCCCCTACCACGAGCGCCTGCCGCGACACCTGTGCCGCACGCAGGAGGGCCTCGCGGAGGTGCGCGTGGTGCCGCGCCACGGGAACGAGCCGCTGTTCACGGTCCGCTGCGACGCGGTCACCGACGTCGTCCAGGAGCGACCGTGACGACCACGTCGACGCGGGCCGAGCCGGCGGGGCCGCTGCCGGCGAGGTGGAGCGACGCGCTGCTGCGACTGGTGAGCCGCCGGCACCCGAGCCGTCCGCTGGCGGCCGCCCGCATCATCTTCGGTGTGGCGGTGGTCGCCAAGGCCTGGGACATCCAGTCGAAGCTCGTACACGTCGCCGCTCCGGATGTCTTCCGGTTCCCCTACGCCGGGTGGCTGCCGTTGCCGAGCCCGACACTGAGCACCACGATCCTCGTGCTGTGGGTCGCGGCGGGGATCGCCTTCACCCTGGGGTGGCGCACCCGCTGGGCCGCGGCCGGCGTCCTCGCGGCGGTCGGCTCGGCGTTCCTCCTCGACCAGCAGATGTACTCGAACCATCACTACCTGACGGTGACGATCGCGACCCTGTTCGTGGTCGCCGACAGCGGGGCGGCGTGGTCGCTGGATGCGCGTCGGGACGGGCACCGACCGACGGTGACGAGGTGGCCGGTCGACCTGCTGAAGATCCAGCTCAGCATCGTCTACGGCTTCGCAGCCGTGTCGAAGCTGAACGCCACGTACCTGTCCGGCGACGTCCTGGACACCTACGTGCGCTGGCTCGGACCGTGGGAGTTCCCCGAGG
>CAZADJ010000452.1:0-1743 GCA_964483845.1 uncultured Actinomycetota bacterium
AAGGGGCGCTGTTCTGGCGGGGGTTCCACGTGGAGGTCGAGCACGAGCACGGCCCAGTCTGCCGGCACTGACCCCCGCTGTCCGACGGCAGGGACCGCGGCCACCCGCGTCGAAACCTCCTAGAGAGTGGTGTCGCCCGAGGCGCCGTGACCCCGGAGGCGGAGATGCGGACCCGACTGCTCGTCGCCATCGCAGGACTCACCCTGATCGGCGCGGTGTCGCCGTCGACGCTGGTGCCCGTCGGCTCCGAGCCGACGGTCCAGCTCGCCGCCGGCCTGTCGTCTGACAACATGACGTACGTCGCGACGATCCCGGTCGACTCGTCCGGGGTCAGCGCGAAGGTGCGGGATGTGGATGGCGAGCGTCTCCTGTACGTGAGCGGCGTCAAGGGGCTGACGATCTACGACATCGGCGATCCGGCACTGCCGGTGCCAGTCGGTCACCTGACGCTGCCGCACTCCCAGAACGAGGACCTGCAGGTCTCGGCCGACGGGTCGCGCGCGATCATCGCCGCCGACGGGGGGCTGCCCGCCCCGAACCAGGTCACCCGCGGCCTCCACATCGTCGACACCTCGGACCCGGCCGCCCCGGTCTGGCAGGCCTGGCTCGACAACGCCGGCGGCGGGACGAACCACACCGCCGCCTGCGCCGACGACGCCTGCGAGTGGATCTACGGCAACCGTGGGGCCATCTACCACGCGCCCGCCGACATCACCTCGGGAGACGACATCGAGATCGTCGGGAGCTGGTTCGCGCTCGACGACCGCGTGACCTCGAGCCACGCGCTGAACCGCAGCGTCCACCCCGACCCGGAGACGGGCGAGCCGATCTCGATCCTCATCAGCGACTCGAGCCCGCGGCTCGTGATGGACGTCACCGATCCCGCGGAGCCGGTGGTGCTCACGACCTCAGACCCCGCCGACCACCAGGGCGACGGCTTCCTCCAGCACAACAACCTGCGACCCAACGCCGCCCAGTGGCGACCGCGCGACGACGACGGGGACGGCGGCGAGGCGCGCGGTCCCGACGCTGGGCTCCCCGACGAGGCGTCCGACCGTGCGAAGGAGCGACTCGACGAGCTCGGAGGAGCGGACACCGCTGAGGGCGACCCCTTCGGTGGTCACCTGCGACCCGGGGAGCTCGTCATCGGCAACTCCGAGTCCAACGTCGTCCCCCAGTGCGGCGACGGCTCGGGCGGCCTGACCACGTTCTCCATCGCGGACTTCGACGAGGGCGCGCCGATGGAGAAGCTCCACGAGTTCCGCCCCACGAACGGCGACTGGGCGAGCAGCGGTGACCCGGGTGTGAACGCACTCGGGTGCTCCGGGCACTGGTTCGACATCCGGGACGGCGACAACCTCATCGCGGCCAGCTGGTACGAGCACGGCGTCAAGGTGATCGAGGTCCTCCCGGACTACTCCATGCGGCAGATCGGCTTCTTCCAGCCGGTCGCCACTGAGGCGGGCGCGTCCTACTGGGTCACCGACGACGACGGCACCGAGTACATCTACTCGGTCGACTACGCCCGCGGGATCGACATCGTCCGCTTCGACCGTGACCCCGGTCTCGAGGCGACCGACGACCAGCTCGCGGCGGCCTGGGAGGTCGCGAGCAGCCGCATCGGTGGCTTCGCCGAGGCGGAGCGCTGGGTCTGCCGCCTCGAGTCGTGACCGGGAGCCGCGAGCGACCCACCGACCGTCCGCGGTGGGGCGCCCGCTAGGGAGGGCCGCACCGGGCGAGGGA
>CAZADJ010000453.1:0-1737 GCA_964483845.1 uncultured Actinomycetota bacterium
CATCCGCGGGCGACGTTCGACCTCGACTTCACGGCCGACCTCGCTGAGGACAACATGCGGCGCCTCGCCGCTGCGCTGGACGACCTCGACGCGCAGGTGCGCGGCGTCGACGCGGATCTCCGCGGTGACGACCCGACCGACCCGGACCAGCTCGCCTCCGGCGCCAACTGGACGTTCGTCACCACTGCGGGATGGCTCGACTTCATGCCTGGCGCAGCCGGTGCCCGGGAGTACACGGAGATCGCGGCTGACGCGGTACCCGTGCGCGGGGGCTCGTTCCGGGTCGTGGGCCTCGACGACCTCATCCGGATGAAGCGCGCCTCCGGACGCGACAAGGACGTCGATGACATCGCCGCCCTGACCCACCGAGAGCGCCGCGACGCATGACGGGCGGCGGACGGCCGTTCAGGCATCAGCCGCCAGGAGCACGAGGCTCGAGGCCGGGGCGCGGTCCCATCCGTCCGGTCGCTGGCTCACGCCTCGTCGTCATCGTCTGGGAAGACCTGCTCCTCGAAGGTCGCTGCGGCCTCCTCGTCCATCGCCGGGAGGACGTGGGCGTAGCGGTCGAGCGTCATCTTCGCCGAGGAGTGGCCCAACCGAGCGCTGACGACGGGCACGGGGACCCCGTGGGCGAGCAGGAGCGAAGCGTGCGAATGCCTCCCGTCGTGGAGCCGCATCCGGGGTAGCGGCAGCGTCGCGACGAGGTCCCGCCACGCGTGGGTGACCGCCTGGGGGACGAGCGGCGCCCCCGTCCGGTCGGTGAACACGAGGCCCCACTCGTCCGCCCAGGCATGGCCCGCCTCGCGCCGGTCCCGCTCCTGCTCGCGTCGTCGGGCCTCGAGGACCGCCGCGGTGTAGGCATCGATGCGCAGGGAGCGACGCTGGTCACGCTTCGGGTGCTTCATCCGCAGCCGGCCCATCGCGTGGACGAGCGCGCGACGGACGTGGATCGTGGCCTCGTCGAGATCGACGTCGACCCAGCGCAGTCCGAGCAGCTCGCCGCGGCGCATCCCGGTGCCGAGCGCGGTCGCCCACAGCGCGTGGAGCGGATCGTCGCGGGTGAGCTCGAGGAACCGACGGATCTGATCGCCGTCCCAGATCTGAGGCTCATCGTCGGCCGGGTCACCGCCACCGGGACGGTGGCGCGGGAGGGTCGCCGACGTCGCCGGGTTCGTGTCGATCGTCCCCTCGCGGACGGCGTGGTTCAGCGCCGAGTGGAGCACGGCGTGCGCGTAGCGGACCGTGCGCGCGGAGAGAGGCTTGCCGCGCCGACCGCCTGCCCGCAGCAGTCGCGCGTAGGCGGCCGAGAGCTGCGCGGTGGTGAGCTCATCGAGCGGAGTCTCTCCGACCGTCGGCGAGAGGTAGGAGTCGATCGTCTGGCGGTAGGAGTCCCACGTCGTCGCGGCGAGCTGGCTCCGCTGGACCGCCATCCAGTCGTCGAGGTAGGTCGCGACGGTGAGTTCAGCCACGATCGGGGGACTCCGTATCGGGTGGGACGAGCATGCCCTGCCCAGGTCCCTGCCGGCTCGTCGGTCGTGACGCGTCTGTGGAGAAGTGTGGGGGAGGGCTGACCGGGGTCGATCCGACACCGGCCGAGGCCCCGTCTCAGGGTGCGTAGAGGTCGAGCGTCACGGCGACCACGCGACCTTCGTCGGAGACGAACAGGTCGACCGTCCACCACCGGAGGCAGCTGTCGATGGTGTCGGGGTCGGGCTGGACGCTGACCCGGCGCAGGTC
>CAZADJ010000454.1:0-1727 GCA_964483845.1 uncultured Actinomycetota bacterium
CTGCACCGGTGTCCCGGCGGGCCGGCGGGCGCACCCGAGGACGATCCGGCTGCGCTCGGTGAGGTCGGTCTCGGCCAGGCCGGCGAACGTCCGCATCATGCGTGCGGTGAACCGCCGCCGCGCCTCCTCCGGGAGCTGCGCGAGACGTCGCCGGCGCTCCCCGAAACCGCAACAGAAGCCGAGCAGCTCGACCGGATCCCAGCGGTGGTCGAGAGCGGTGGTCCAGCAGCTCGCCTCCGTGAGCCCGGCACGCCGCAGCAGGACCGCGAGCTTCCCGGGCGTGTCCATCACCGTGTCCGAGTAGACGGGTGCGTCGGGCGCCTCGGCCACGCCGGCGGCGTCGAGCTCCAGGTCGAACAGGTCCGTCGCAGCGCAGCCGCGTCCCGCGGCCCAGACCGCCACCCCGACCGCACCCGAGGGGCGGAGCAGATCGCGCAGCCGTCGCAGGCCCCGTCCCGGATCGGCGAGGTGGAAGAGCATGAAACAGCTGACCACCACGTCCGCCGAACCCGGACGCAGCGCCGGTCGGACCGCGTCCATCACCGCGAGCCGTCGGTGTCCCGCCGCACGGGCCCTGGCGAGCGCGACCCGGGTGCGGTCCACGCCGATGACCACCGCCTCCGGAGCAGCGACGCGGAGGTCGTCGAGCAGGGTGCCGGGTCCGCAGCCGACGTCGACCACGGTCCGTGCCGTGCCCAGCGGTAGCCGCGCGAGCAGGGGCTGGACGGCGCTGCGCAGCACGGGAGCCCACGTCTCGGCGTAGACGTCGACGCCTTCGGTGTAGCGCGCAGCGACCCGCGCGGCGTTGACCGTGTCACCCGTCTCGTCGGGAGCCCGGCGAGGGCTGTCGAGCACAGCGGGTCCCGCACGGTCCACGTCCGTCGTACCCCTCCTGCCCCGACCACGGAGACGACGTTACGGACGGACACGCCGCTCGGCGTCGGAGTATCGCGCCACATCTGAGACCCGGTCGTGGTCAATCCTGACCACCTCCAGCGACCCGGTGAGGCCGCCGCGGTCGAGATCCGAGTTGTGGCACACGGTCGACCACCTCCTACCATCCGAGCCGATGCGGCTACTCGAGCGGGATACGCAGCTCGCGGCGCTCGAGGGGCACCTCGAGGCGGCCCGGTCCGGGGAGGGCCACCTCGTCCTCGTCCGGGGACCGGCCGGGATCGGCAAGAGCGCCCTCATCGAGCACTTCGCCGACCGCGCCGGCTCGGTCCGGGTCCTCGTGGGCGTCTGCGACGCCCTGAGCACCCCACGACCGTTGGGTCCGGTCACCGACATCGTCGCGCACCTCGGTGAGGAGACCCGCTTCGCCGTCGCCGAGCGCTCCCGCGCCGAGGTGTTCGACGCGTTCCTCCGCGAGCTGCGCCGCCGGACGGTCGTCGTCGTGGTCGAGGACGCGCACTGGGCCGACGAGGCCACCCTCGACCTGATCCGCTTCCTTGGCCGACGGGTGCGTGACAGCCGAGGGCTGCTGGTCGTCACCTACCGCGACGACGAGCTCGCAGCGACCCATCCGCTCCGCGTCGTCGCCGGCGATCTCGCCACGAGCGGTGCCGTCGCGACCCTCGAGCTCCCACCGCTCAGTCGGGAGGCCGTCGCCACGCTGACGCGGGAGACGGGCATGCACCCGACGCTGGACGCCGACACGCTCCACGAACGCACCGGCGGCAACCCCTTCTTCGTCACCGAGGTGCTCGCGTCGGGCGAGCAGCGCG
>CAZADJ010000455.1:0-1722 GCA_964483845.1 uncultured Actinomycetota bacterium
AGCAGGGCTGAGCGAGAAATTCGCACACGAGCCTCCATGACTGTGGTCAAGGTTCGGACGAGTACGCCGCTCGAGAATTCCGCTCCAACGATGCCCGGTCCCAGTCCGCCAGGCGGGCCGCGGCCTCATACGTGGTCTGGAGAAAATCGAGGAGGGTATCATCCGGCGCCGGCGACTGCCGAACGACGTCGTACGGGAGAACGAACTCCCGCAGGTCGGTATTGTAGGAAGCCTGGGCGGGTCGAACGGGCTGTTGTGCAAATCCCGGCGGCTCGGGATAGGCATATGAATAGAACGCCGCGTACGGAATCGGGCCGCCCCCTGGCCAAAACCCGCAGCTGCTCACTTCGTGAGAGTAAGCCTCCCGGGCTACCCGGTCGGGCAGGTTCGGAATCCCGCCCGGGTGCTCGGGCGCCCGACGGCCGGAGAATCGGGTGACGGCCAGGTCCGGAGCGCCCCAGAAGTAGTGGACCGGGCTGCACTTGCCGATGAACCGCGCGCGGAATTGCTTCATAACCCGGTCGGCCTGCACCAGGGCCCGCCAGTACCTGTTCGCGTACACCGGATCATAGGTCTCGTGGATTTCATCCTGATCGAACGGGATCGCTTCCACGACTTCGTTGGGTTTCTTACAGATCGTCACTGACAGATCGAGCTGGCTCAACTCCCCCATGAGCCGGGCGTAGAACGCCGCCACCGACTCAGATTGCAACGCGAACCCGCCAGTGCTCCCGTCGCTCGACTGCACAACGAGCCGGTGAGCGATGAAATCGAACTCGATCTGGAACACTCGCGCCCCGTGAGGAATCGGCGATGTACTGAGCCCCGTGGCCGTCACATACAACGTGGTGCTCCAGGAATGATTCACCCAGGGAGTCTGCACCATCCGGATCTTGCCCACGATCTGTGTCCACATGTGCAAGGTCGCGCAGGTGTCACTCCAGGCCTCGAGCCGGATGTCTGGCCACGTTTCCGGGCTTGAGCGGTGTCGGTCCGGCATTACGCACCTTCCTGTATGAAACCGTACCAGGGACTTTCCGATCTGCAGCTCACGGCGCTCGCTCCAGTACCGAGCGCACAAACTCACCCTTGGCGTTCGTATACGCCTCCCGATCGAGGCGATGGCGCTCGGCCAGCGCCACCTTCAACGCCGCGTATTCGGCAGCGGCCTCTGTCGAGTTTCGCAGGTAGTTACGAAAGGCGATACGGTCCGCCCATAGCGGACTCTGAAAAGGGACCAGGTGGAGATGGTGCGTGCGCCTCGCCGGCGACGGCTTACAGAACCAGTGCATCACCTCTGGCCGGTAGGGAAAGTACATGTAACCCACGGGTTCCAGCGCTGCATAGGCACCCACCGACGACGGAAGGTCGTGCACACCCGCCATGATATCCAGGACCGGCTTTGCCATGAGCCCAGGTACGGCCGTGCTGCCGATGTGTTCGATCGGGCCAACCAGCCACGGGCCGAGAACCGACTCGAGCAGGCTCCGCTCTTCGTCGAACAGCCCCGGCCAGGCGGGGTCATAGGGCACAATGTGGATCGGCTCTTCGCGCACGATCTTTCTTTCAGACCTCGTCCGGGAATGCCTTGGTCGCGTTTCGAAGCGCCTCCCGAGACATCCGTCCCTTATTCGCCGACACGAACTCCAGCACTCGCTCCGGCGCCGAGCGGCTGAGCTCTCTCAACACCCAGCCAGCCCCGGTTTGTGAGAATCGCTCCGG
>CAZADJ010000456.1:0-1709 GCA_964483845.1 uncultured Actinomycetota bacterium
CCCGTCGCGCTCACCGACCTGACAGCGCGTCGAGGCCGTAGCGCGCGGCCCAGCCGTCGGCGGTCCCGATCGTGTACCCGGCGCGCAGCAGGTACGCCGCCACCACCTCGGCCGGCTGTGCGGGGACGCGCTCGTCCCCGATGACCCCGGTGAGACGTCGACGGAGCGCCGCCCGCCGCCACAACCGCACGGTCCGGGGACGCCCCCAGACCGGCGCGCCGTCGTCCGCGCGACCGTACGAGACCGCGTGCAGCCGGGTGCGCCGGCGCCGCCGACCCGGCCACGTCCGGATGCGGACGTGGACACGGGGCGCGGTGACCGCGGCGACCGTCAGGGGCACGCTCGCAGCCGTCGGGGACCCCACCCCCCCGTCGTCGCGCAGATCGATCCCCAGGGCGAAGCGCTCCGCGCCGACGGCGGCGACCAGCTCGGTCAGCTCGAGGAGCGTCCGTGAGCACGGCGGGCACCGACCGTCCGGTCCGAGCGCGGCGAGCGTGGCGACGACCCCCTCGAAGACGATGAGGTGCGGCCGGGGGACCCCGCCCGCTCGGATGTCCAGCTCCGCGTGCGCCCCGAGCACCTCGTCGGCGTGGCTCCAGGTCGTGACGATCACCGCGTCCCTCCCGTCCGTCGGGACGAGCGTGACACGGCCGCGGCCCCGGCGGGGGGTCGGCGTCGTCGCGCCTGTGGATGGACGCGTGCGCCTGGCGCGACCCGCCGGGTGGCCGGACGGGCGTCGGATCAGCGCCGTCGCGGATCTCCCGACACCTGCGGCGCGGGCGCCTCTGCGGACTTGAGGCTCGTACGCGTGGCCGCGAGCCGACGGCCGTACACCACGAGCCCGATCGCGGAGAAGTACATCAGGAAGCCGTAGACGGCCGAGGGGACCGCGATCGTCTCCGATCCGATCACCGTCAGGGCGATCACCATCCCGAGGGTCGCGTTCTTCACCCCGAGCTCCATCGCGCACGTCAGCTGGTCGGTGCGCGAGAGCCCGACCAGCGCGCAGATCCCGATACCGACGGCGATGCCGCCGAGGTTGAGCAGGAGCGAGGCCGGCCCGGCCTGCGCCAGCAGCTCCCAGAACTGGTCGCGTACCGACCACACGATCGCGGCGATCAGGAGCACGAGCACGACCCCACCGAAGGCGGAGACCGCGCGCTCGAGCCGGTCGGCACGGGAGGGCTCCCGCTGCCGGACCAGCATCCCGAGGCCGACCGGGACGAGGACGATGCCGATGAGCAGCGCCACCGTCCGGAGGATCGGCACCCGCACGGCGGCGTCGAGCGCGGTCGGCTGCCAGGCGAGCGCGAGGTTGCCGGCGATCGGCAGGGTGACGATGGTGAGGATGCTCACGATCACGGTCAGGATGATGGAGAGCGCGACGTTGGCCCGCCCGAGGAAGGCGATGAGGTTCGAGCTGGTGCCGCCGGGGCAGGCCGCCGCGATCACGAGACCGACGGCGATGGCCGGGTCCAGGTCGAGCAGCCAGGCGACCGCGAACCCCAGGGCCGGCATGAGCGAGATCTGTGCGATCGTGCCGACCACCATCGCACGGGGGGCACGCGCCTCCCGGCGGAAGTCACCGACGGTCAGCGTCAGCCCGATCCCGACCATGATGATGAACAGTGCGATCGGGAGCCCGACCTCGATGAACACGTTGTCCGCCACGCCCTCGCCCTCCCTCGCCCGGTGCGGCCCTCCCTAGC
>CAZADJ010000457.1:0-1705 GCA_964483845.1 uncultured Actinomycetota bacterium
CCGACGGCGAGGGCCGCCCGCCGTTCGTGTCCGGCCGCGAGATCGAGGTCACCGGTTGACGTCGGCACCGTCGTCGTCGCGGTAAACCTCGGGGGCTGTCGGTGCGTCGTTGAGGGTGGAACCGCCCGGGGGAGACGACCAGGTGCGAGCGACGTCGTTCGGAGGAGCACCGTTGACGTGGGAACGGGCCGAGGAGGCCCCGATGGTGGCGGCTCGGCCCAGCTTCCGGAGCTTCTACGAGGCCGAGTTCGGCTCCATCGTCGCCTACCTGCTCTCGCTCACCGGGTCGGTCCCGGTCGCTGAGGACCTCGCCCAGGAGACGTTCACCCGCGCGTACCGTGAGTGGGAGCACGTCTCGGGCCTCGACCGGCCCGGCGGGTGGGCGCGCACGGTCGCCCACAACCTCGCCGTGTCGCGCTTCCGCCGCCTGCGGTCCCGGGCGAAGGCCCTGGCGCGGCTGCGGGCCGCCACCGAGGTGGAGGTCCCGGAGATGGCGCCCCACGACCAGGAGTTCTGGGACGAGGTGCGACGCCTGCCGACGCGACAGGCCCAGGCGATCGCCCTGCGCTACGTCGACGACCTCGACGTCGCCGGGATCGCCGATGTGATGGGCTGCGCGGAGGGCACCGCGAAGGCGCACCTCCACCGTGGCCGCAGGCGGCTCGCCGAGCGTCTCGGGCTTGACGACGCGAGCGCTGAGCCGGAGGGAGGTCGACGATGAACCTCGACGATCGCGCACGCAGCGCCACAGAGGCTCTGCGCCGCCGGGCCGGAGCGGTCGACGCGGACGCGGTGTTCGACCGGATCGTCGCGGCGCCGCGGCGGCGCCGGCGCTGGATCGCCGTGACGGCCGTCGCCGGGGCCGCCGTCGTGCTCGCCCTGGTGGTCGTCCCCGGACTGTTCGCGCCGACGGTGAGCATCGATCCGATGGCTCCGGGGGACCAGGACGACGGGACCCTCGTCGATCCGGACGTGGACGGGACCGACGGGACCGCGAGCGGGGACGATGCTGCGGCGGGCGGGGAGGCGTGCTCGGCCGCGTCGCTGCCACCGGACCCAGCGGAGCAGGAGGGGCTCCCACGTCCGGTCGCGGAGATGCGCCAGGCGATCGCCGAGGGCGCGGTCGCCTGCGACGTCGAGCGGCTCGAGGAGCTGGCGTCGGGCGGGTTCACCCACTCCTTCGGTGATGACGGCGACCCCGGCGCCCACTGGCGTCGGCTCGAGGAGCAGGGTGAGCGCCCGCTGTGGTACCTGCGGCAGCTGCTCGACGTGCCCCACGCGATCGTGGAGACCCACGCCGATCCCGATGCGCCCGACGAGCACACGACCATCTACGTGTGGCCGTCCGCCCACGGGGACGACGCCGGCTCGGACGATCTCCGGCTCCTGGTCGACGCCGGGCTGTACACCGAGGAGGACCTCGAGGCGTGGGAGCGCTTCGGCGGCTACACCGGCTACCGGGTGGGCATCACCGCCGACGGGGAGTGGCTCCACTTCGTCGCCGGCGACTGAGTCGGGTCGGTCGGAGCTCGGGGAGGCGGTTGAGCCCCGATGCGAGCGTCGCGCGCACGTCCGTCTGCTCACCGCGGCGGGACGGCGCCCGACAGACGCCTCCGCCCGCCCCGCTCCGAGCGGCTGACCGCCGGCCGTTCAGCCGTCGAGTTCGCCCAGCAGGCCCAGGATGGTCTCGAGCACCATGTCACCG
>CAZADJ010000458.1:0-1699 GCA_964483845.1 uncultured Actinomycetota bacterium
GGCCATCTGCAGGGTCCGGGCGGCCGCCCACATCATCGCGAGCGGGGTGTCGTCGGTGAACCCCTTGCCGCCGAAGGCCTGGATGGCGCGGTCGATGATCTCCGCGGCGGTCCGTGGGGCGACGACCTTGATCGCCGAGATCTCGATGCGCGCTCCCTTGTTCCCCACCGTGTCCATCAGCCACGCGGTCTTCAGCGTGAGCAGACGCACCTGCTCGATCGCGACCCGTGCCTCGGCGACCCAGTCCTGGATCACGCCCTTGTCCGCCAGCGGCTCGCCGAACGCCTCGCGGTCCAGCACCCGCTCGCACATCAGGTCGAAGGCGCGCTCGGCCATCCCCACCAGCCGCATGCAGTGGTGGATACGGCCCGGCCCGAGCCGCGCCTGCGCCAGCGCGAACCCCGAGCCCTCGTCGCCGATCAGGTTCTCCACGGGCACCCGCACATCGTCGAACGCCACCTCAGGGTGGCCCCCGTGACCGTCGTAGCGCCCGAAGACGGGCAGCTCACGCACCACCTCCACCCCGGGTGTGTCCATCGGCACGAGGATGAAGCTCTGCTGGCGGTACGTCTCCGCGTCCGGGTCGGTCTTGCCCATGAAGATCCCGACCTCGCAACGTGGGCTCGCCGCCCCCGACGACCACCACTTGCGGCCGTTGATCACGTACTCGTCACCGTCGCGGACGATCGACGACTGGATGTTGCGCGCGTCCGAGCTGGCGACATCCGGCTCGGTCATGAAGAACGCGGACCGGATCTCGCCCTCCAGCAGCGGTCGCAGCCACCGCTCCTGCTGCTCGGGCGTGCCGAACTCGGCCAGGATCTCCATGTTCCCCGTGTCCGGCGCCGCACAGTTCAGCGCCTCCGGCGCGATCAACGGCGACCGGCCGGTGATCTCGGCCAGCGGGGCGTACTCGGCGTTGCTCAGCCCCGCCCCCCACTCCTCGTTCGGGAGGAACAGGTTCCACAGCCCCCGTCGGCGCGCCTCGGCCTTCAGCTCCTCCATGATCGGCGGATGGTGGTGGCGGTCACCCGACTCCTCGATCTGTTCCAGGTAGGTCGCCTCGTTCGGGTAGACGTGCTCGTCCATGAAGTCGAGGAGCTCCTCCCGGAGCTCCTCCACCTTCGGGCTGTAGGCGAAGTCCATCGGGATGGGTCCTCCCTCGCTGGTCCTGGCCGGTCGCGTCGTCGGACGACCGGACGACGTCTCGGATCGCTTGCATCGAACACGATGCGGCATGCACCTGCTGGCGCCGGGCCGTGCGGGGAATGGAGCGGTCCCGCGGTCGGTTCCTCAGAGGGAGCGCACGACGACCGATCGGGAGACCTCGTGGACGATCGACACACCACCGGACCACCGGCGGGGAACCCCGTGGACGATCGACACGCCGCCGGACCATCTGCGGGGAACCCGGTGGACGAGCGGCACGCGGCCGCACGATCGGACACCGGGCCCGCGGGGACGAGCCCGCGCGAGATCCTCGAGCGCTACCGGACGGTCGCGGTCGTCGGCGCGTCGCCCGACCCGCGGCGCCCGAGCAACGCGATCCTCCAGGATCTCCTGACGCACGGCTACCGCGCCTTCCCGGTGCACCCGCAGGCGACCGAGATCCACGGGGAGCCGGTCCATCCCGACCTCGCGTCGATCGACGAGCCGGTCGACCTCGTCGTGCTGTTCCGCAACCCCTCCGCTGTCCCCG
>CAZADJ010000459.1:0-1697 GCA_964483845.1 uncultured Actinomycetota bacterium
GTCGGCAGCATGGCAGTCCAACGAGCTGACCACGTGGAACTCAGGGCAGGTCAGAGTCTTTATGAAACCCGGGGCGCTTCAGCCACGTTGACGACAACCCTGACCGGCTGCGCATCATGTCGCCGGGGACGGACCAGCCGGCGAGGCGGTCCCATGCTCCTGAGAACGGGATGGTCCCATCAGGCTGAGAAGAGACATTTCAGACAGTAGAGCGGGTTGGGTCGCTACAAGGAGATGCCCGACCGGTTTCTGTACGAGAAGCTGGGCCTTGCCTACATACGGCGAGGCCACGTCCAATATGTCACGCCGTAATGCTGCCGGTGAACGCTGTCGGTAAGCGGCTTGAGGGAAAACCTCACGAGCCGTTCGATGGGGGGGTGGAGGAAACGCATCGACTTCGGTCGGAGGCGCGCCTCTGCCCTACCGTACCGCGCACGTCCGGTTCGGAGGTGCGCGGCGGAGAAACGGACCCACGGAAACGTGAGCACCGCGCTCCGCCCCGACCCCTACACCTGGTACTTCTCCTGCGGCGTCAACCGACGACCGCGACAACCCTCCGAGCCCTTCCTGTTCGCTGCCACCTCCCACCTCCCGTGGGTCTCCCGTGGATCCCTCAGTGTCACCTCCCACCTCTCGTGGATCTCCCAGTGGAGGAGAGTTTCTCACGTCATCTGTTGCACGGACTCAGAAGCAAGAGATACGCTTTCTGCATGGCTTGTATCTGGCTACAATTGCGCGATCAGGTGTGCAGCAGAATCCGATAACTTCGGAGGGGGCTAACAAGCACCAAAACTGTCCCTGGTTCGTTGCAAGCATCGGGGTTGGGGCAGTGCTAATCGACGTCTTAGGGAAGGAGAGGGAATCATGGAACTGAAGTGGTATCTGCCAAGTGCTGACGTAAGCGTCAACCTGCTCATGCACGCGGTACCTCTCGTTCTAGCTCTTGCGCTTCTGTTCGTGGTTGGGCTTGCGCTCACCACTCGGAGGAGGGTGCCCTACTTCGAACCACTGGCTTTCCTCGCCGTCGCTTCCAATATGATGGTCCCGCTGTTGAATGGTGTGGAGGTCCAGATCTGTTCTTTGGATTCCAATGCTGTAGGTTGCGTTACTCATCTTATGGCTGTGTCTCTCTTGCACGGAATAATGGGCTTAACGCTTGCTATCGTCACAATCTTCTCGTGGAGGGCGTCGAGGGCGACGTCCTGAATCTCCGGTAAACGTCGGTGGCCTGAGCCATCATATGTGCTCGAAGCCGCCGGGCGCGCTCGGGGCATTCGATTCGCAGCGGGCCCGAGTCGGCATGTACCGACTCGGGAGCGATTCCATGTGCGAGTTCCCCGGCCCGCGGCCCTCGACGGTGTACGTTTCGCGATGGACATGCTCGGTCCGCAACGCGCATCACGCCCGCTCCAGCCCTGAGCGTGAGCCTGGCCACCAACCCAACTTCGCAAAGGAGACGAGTCAGCCGGCCCAGAACATCGGGTGGGCCCACTCCGCAGCTTCAAAGCTGCGTACCTGTCAGCGTCCATCGCAAGACATCCATGAAGCGCCGGATGGCCGCGACGAGCTCCCTCACGTGCAGAAGCTGCCGCGCCGGTTGGTCTGTCTGGGATGATCGAGAAGAACCCCGGCACCAGGTTCATCTGACCTGCCCTGAGTTCCACGTGGTCAGCTCGTTGGACTGCCATGCTGCCGAC
>CAZADJ010000460.1:0-1687 GCA_964483845.1 uncultured Actinomycetota bacterium
CGAACACGGCGACGACCGCGACGGCTCCGAGGTCCCCACGGTCGCCGACCATCTCCACGACTGGCTCGAGCTGCAGCGCACCCGGTTGCAACCCTCGACCTGGCGCTCGTACCGCGGCAACGTCGAGCGCTACCTCGTCCCGCAGCTCGGACACCTGCGCCTCGACGAGCTCACCGTCGTCCGGCTCGACCGCCTCTACCAGGAGCTCGTGCTCCGCGGCGGGCACAACGGCAAGCCGCTCGCGATCCGCACCGTCGCCTACGCCCACACGGTGCTGCGCAGCGCCCTCGAGGACGCGCGCCGCACCGGGCTGATCGAGTACAACGTCGCCCGGGACGCGACCCTGCCGCGCGTCGACCCACGCACCGGCGCGACCGCCGCCGATCGGACCTTCACCGTCTGGACCGCGGAGGAGTTGCGCCGCTTCCTCGGCTTCGTCGCTCATCATCGTTCCGCGCCGCTGTTCACGCTCGCCGCCGGGACCGGCCTTCGACGCGGGGAGCTGCTCGGGCTCACCTGGGCAGACGTCGACCTCCAGGCCCCCACCCTCCGGGTGCAGCGCGCCCTGTCAGTCGTCGACGGACAGGCGCGCCTGAAGACGACGAAGACCGGCCGGCCGCGCACCATCCACCTCGACCCGCGGACGGTCGCGGCGCTCGAAGATGAGCGCAGCCGGCAGGACGACGCCCGGGCGCGGGCGGGCGAGCGGTGGTCGAACCCGTGGGACCTCGTCTTCACCACGGACACCGGTGGCTACGTCGAGCCGGACGAGGTCACGGCGACGTTCCGCACGCTGGTGCGCGCCGCCCCGGTGCCGCGGATCCGGCTGCACGACCTACGCCACACCCACGCGACCCTCCTGCTCTGCGAGGTCGGGGTGCCGGTCAAGGTGGTGAGCGAGAGACTCGGTCACGCGAACATCCAGATCACGCTCGACACATACGCCCACGTCCTGCCGTCGATGGACCGCGACGCCGCGCAGGGGTTCTGCGCAGCGGTCTGGGACCAAGACGAGTGACGGGCAGGGACGGCGAGCCTCGGCTCGTGTCGTCCACACCGCACCGCGACGCGACGCCGAGGACGGACCATATGGGTTACCATATGTCTATGGCACGCAAGCAGGTCCTCGTCCAGCTCGATGACGAGCTCGTCGCCCGGCTGGACGCGCTCGCGGACTCCCAGGGGGTGAGCCGGTCCGAGCTGCTGCGTCGGGGAGCGCGAGCCGTCCTCGAGGCCGAGGAGCTGGCCCGCGCCGACGAGGAGCTGCGCGCCGCCTACCGGCGTCGTCCGCAGGACCCGGCGATCGTCGAGGCGGCGGCACGGCTCGCTGCGGAGACGGCGCCGGAGTGGTAGCGCGCGGCGAGATCTACTGGGCCGACCTCGGCTCGCCTGCGGGAAGGCGACCGGTCTGCGTCCTGACGAGGGACGCCGCGATCGAGGTGCTGCGAGCGGTCACCTGCGGCCCGATCACGCGCACCCGGCGCGGCATCCGCTCGGAGGTCGACGTCGGTCGCGACGAGGGGCTTCCGGAGGCCAGCGTGATCAACTGCGACAGCCTCGTCACCATCCCGAAGGTCAGCCTGGACGAGGCCCCGGTCGGCCGCCTCAACGAGGTGAAGCGAGCGGAGCTTGACCGTGCCCTCCGCTACGCCCTCGACATCCGCTACTGAGCACCCGGAACGGTCGG
>CAZADJ010000461.1:0-1676 GCA_964483845.1 uncultured Actinomycetota bacterium
ATCCTCATCACCCACGACCTCGGGCTCGTGGCGGAGATGGCGGACCGCGTGATCGTGATGTACGCGGGCAGGATCGCGGAGTCGGCGGACGTCGACACGATCTTCCACGAGCCGCGTCATCCGTACACGTTCGGGCTGATGGCGAGCCTGCCGCGGCTCGACACCGACGCGGAGCAGCTGCCGACGATCTCGGGTCAGCCACCGAGCCTGATCCACCGGCCGTCGGGGTGCCCGTTCCACCCCCGCTGCCGGTTGCAGCGGGGGCGGGCCCGCTGCGAGGACGAGGTCCCGCCGCTGTACGACGTCGGCCCCGGACACCGCTCCGGGTGTCACTACCACGACGAGGTCCACGAGCTCGTCGAGGAGGTCTCGGCCGAGGTCGGGGTCGAGTTCGGGGGGAGCGGGTCGTGAGCGCACCGACCACGCTGACCGGCGCCCGTGGGCTCGACGACCGTGTCCCGCGGGGCGAGGAGATGCTGCGCGTCGAGGACCTCGTGAAGCACTTCCCGATCGACGCGGGCCTCTTCGGTCGCAGCACCGCGGCGGTCCGCGCCGTCGACGGCATCAGCTTCACGATCGCGGCGGGCGAGACCCTCGGGCTGGTCGGCGAGTCCGGCTGCGGGAAGTCGACCATCGCCCGGACGGTGATGAAGCTGGTCGAACCGACCGACGGACGCATCGTCTTCAAGGGACGCGACATCACCGGCCTCTCCCGACGCGAGATGCGTCCCGTGCGTCGCCAGATGCAGATCATCTTCCAGGATCCGTTCGCGTCACTGAACCCGCGCATGAGCGTCCGGCAGCTCGTCGGGGAACCGCTGCACATCCACGGGATGTGGGACCGGACCGAGGGACCGGAGCGCGTCGCGGAGCTGCTGGAGCTGGTCGGGCTCTCCCCGGAGCACGCCCGACGCTTCCCGCACGAGTTCTCGGGCGGACAACGCCAGCGGATCGGGGTGGCCCGCGCGCTGGCGCTGAACCCGCAGCTCCTCATCCTCGACGAACCGGTGTCCGCGCTGGACGTCTCGATCCAGGCGCAGGTGATCAACCTGCTGCGTCGGCTCCAGGACGAGCTCGACCTCGCGTACCTGTTCATCGCCCACGACCTGTCGGTGGTGCGCCACATCTCCGACCGGGTCGCGGTGATGTACCTCGGGCGCATCGCCGAGACCGGATCGCGCGACGACGTCTACCTCCACCCGACGCACCCCTACACGCAGGCGCTGCTCTCCGCCGTGCCGCTGCCGGACCCGGACCTCCGCGGGATGCGCGACCGCATCGTGCTGGAGGGCGACGTCCCGAGCCCGTCGAACCCGCCGTCGGGCTGCCGCTTCCGCACGCGCTGCTGGAAGGCGGACGAGCGCTGCGCCGCTGAGGTGCCGCCGCTCGTCGACCGTGCGGCCCACCGCCATCCGAGCGCCTGCCACTACGCCGAGGACCGCCGGATCCTGCTGACCGACGACGGGTGACCGCGGCGCGCGGCCGCCGTTGACGCACGTCGCCACACGCCGGGCCGCGCGGGCCCCCGAGCCGCGGTGCACCCCACCACAGCCCCATCGCGGTGGCGCCGTCCTCGCAGATACCCGAGTTCGCCCTGACCGGGATGCGCGGCGCCCATCGGGGTACCCGCGACCTCGGCGGTGTCCGAGGTCCGGCACACCCGGACGGGGTGGCGC
>CAZADJ010000462.1:0-1675 GCA_964483845.1 uncultured Actinomycetota bacterium
CCGGAGTCGCCAGGTCGCTGCCGCGGTTCGAGACCGGTCGCCCGCACCGCCGTCTCGCGGGAGACGAGCTGGTGCGTGTGTCACCCTTTGGGTTCGAGGTCCATGTGGGTGTCGACGACGATCCCGTTGCAGACCGTGAGGCTCAGGCGACCGGGTTGGAGGTCGTCGGTGCCGCCGAGCTGGACGCCATCTTGCGCCGTCACCCGGACGCTTCGGTCCTCCTGTGCGGCCTTGTCCTCGGCCTCCTCCAGCATCAGCCCGAGGTAGCTGCGGCGCACCGCCTCGGCCCGCTCCGCGGTGGGCTCACCCTCACCCTGCTCGTTGGGCAGCACCTCGCCTTGGCGATCGGCGCGCTGTCGGGCGTCCGCGATCACGGAGTCGTCGCAGGCCACGCTTCGCGGTGCAAGCACGAGACACCAGCGCGACGGATCGTCGACGGCCTGCTCCCACGCGGACACCTGTTCGGGCGTGGCGTCGATCACCTCGATCCGACCGGTACCAGCGGTCTCGTCTCCAGAGCCGGAGACGGGCTGCATCCCCTCCTCACGAGCCGCGTCGAAGGCTGCTGCCATAGCCTCCTGGTCGAACCCGGCGGCACGGTTGGTGACCTCGAGGCCGAACGAATCCAGGTCGTAGACTTCGGGGTCAAGCTCGTCCGGCACCGGCCCGGAGAAGGACAGCTGGAACGGTTCACCCGCGTCCGGTCGGGCGTAGGCGCCTGTGACGAACCCGGGTAACTGCTGCGCGTCAGCGAACAGTTGCTGGCCGACGACCTGCGCGTACGCCTCGTGGAGGGCGTTCTCGCGCGATGCTCCCTCATCCTGCCGCTGTTCGACCATGAACTCGGCATCCGGGTTGTCGGCCACCGCCTGCTCCATGCTGGCCACCGACGGCAACTCACCGGTGGCCTCAACCAGCGTGGTGGTCTCCTGGTCCCCGGCCGGCTCGCACGACGACAGCACCTCCTCGGCGGGTCCGTCGACGAGCGGATCCACGGTGACACCGCCTCCGGCTCCGCAGGCTGCCGCCAGCAAGGCAACGGCGACGCCGGCAACCATCGGGCGGATCGAAGTCAGCATCGTCTACCTCTAGGAGCTCGCATGCACCGAGTAGGACGCCACGTCAACCACTCAAGTTCCATCCGGCAGATCGGCAACCCGAGCCCGCGTCCACAGCATGTTGCCCGGCATCCTTCCGTGGCAGATCGCACCCCAAGCCGAACTGGCGACAACGCCTGCGAGTGCAACTTCGTGCGGACCGTCGAGGTCACACACGTTCGTCCTTGGCGAGGAGTGCAGCATGCGGTCGAAGCTGGTCTTGACAGGGACAGGATGGCTACCTGATGCGGCGATCGAGCAGATGAGTGGGCACCTGTCTGCCCCGCTGCCGAACGACCGCGGTGAAGGGTTCGCGGAGCGAGCTGCCGTCCGGTGAACCTCGACCGCGAGCCCTGTGGCGGTGAGGCGGAAACCGCGACGGGTGATGGCGTCGGCCCGACACGCAGCGGGGCCGGCAATCACCTGCCGAACGGGGTGCGTCCCGACACCTTCGTCTCCTACATCCGCTGTCGCGGACGACCGATAGCGAGGTAGATGACGGCGCCGATGATGTTGGCGAACAAGACCACGAGGACCCATATCAGCTGCGTGCCTGCTTGGAACTGGTGATCGGGAGT
>CAZADJ010000463.1:0-1672 GCA_964483845.1 uncultured Actinomycetota bacterium
TCGGCGACGTCGTGGACGCCGGCGGCACGGCCGACATCCTGAACGTCCTCGAACGTCGGGGCCGGGACGGGGGAGTGGTCATCCTCGGCCCGGACATCCCCGGAGACCGGGTGTTCGGGCTGGCCGAGCGCATCCGGGAGGCCGCCCCCCGTTTCAACATCGTGACCATGGCCACCAACGTCACCGCGGAGCTGCTCCGCGAGGCGATGCGCGCCGGCGTGAGCGACGTGCTGGAGCGGGATTTCGACAAGGAGGAGCTGCGCGACGCGGTGGAGCGCGCCGCTTCGCAGGTCCGCCTCGAGGCCGCACCCGCCGAGGAGGAGGCGGCCAGCCGCGGGCGGATCATCACGGTGTTCTCCACGAAGGGGGGCAGCGGCAAGAGCCTGGTGGCGTCCAACCTGGCGGTGATGCTGGCCAACGACCTGAAGCAGAACGTCGGCCTGGTCGATCTCGACCTCGGATCGGGCGACCTCGCGATCATGTTCCAGATCATGCCGTCGTGGACGATCCACGACGCCGCGCAGAAGGGCGAAGCGCTCGACATCGAAGCGCTGAGCGGTTACATGACCAAGCACAACAGCAAGGTGGACCTGCTCGCGGCCCCGCCCGAGCCGTCCCTCGCCGAGGCGATCACGGGTGAGGACGTCGCCCGCATCCTGGACCTCCTGCGCGACAACTACCCGTACATCGTGATCGACAGCCCGCCGGCGTTCACCGATCAGCTGCTCGCCGCGCTGGACGCGACCGACGAGCTCATCCTGGTCACCGGGATGGACGTCCCGAGCATCAAGAACCTGAAGCTCTCCCTGCACACCCTGGAGCAGCTCGGCTGGTCGCGGGAACGCACCAAGCTGGTGCTGAACCGCGCCGACTCGAAGGTGGGCCTGCGCGTCCAGGACGTGGAGAAGAGCCTCGGCACGTCCATCGACGTCGCGATCCCGTCCAACCGTGAGGTGCCCCTCTCGATCAACGAGGGGCAGCCGATCGTGACCAAGAACCCGAAGTCCCCGGTCGTCGAGTCGCTGCAGCAGCTGGCCGACTCGATCCGTGAGGAGTTCGACGCACCCGACGACGACGCACCCGACGAAGGCGGCGTACGCCGCTGGTTCAGACGGGGGTAGGAGGAACCGATGAGCCTCTACGAACGGCTCGCCAAGACCCGCGAAGCGGAGGAGGAGGGCGCCGAGGAGACGGACGGCGCCACCGCGACGCGTGCGACGGCCGACGGTGCGAAGACGGCGGCGCCGAAGGTCGACCCGTTGGCCGAGATGCGCCGCCGGGTGCACCAGGAGCTGCTCCAGGCGCTCGGTCCGAAGCTCTACGACGAGAACCTCACGGCCGACCAGCTCGAGGTGCGGGTCCGCGAGAAGCTCGGCGACGTGATGAAGGGGGAGACCACCCCCCTGTCGGCCGCGGAGCGCAAGCAGGTCGTCAGTGAGACCATCAACGACATCCTCGGCTACGGGCCGCTCGAGCCGTTCCTCCGTGACCCGGAGGTCACCGAGGTCATGGTCAACAACTACGACAAGATCTACATCGAGCGCAACGGCCGCCTGTTCCAGACCGACGTGCGGTTCCTCGACGACTCGCACCTGCGCCGCACCATCGACAAGATCGTCGGCCAGGTCGGCCGTCGCATCGACGAGTCGTCGCCGTACGTGGACGCGCGCCT
>CAZADJ010000464.1:0-1660 GCA_964483845.1 uncultured Actinomycetota bacterium
CGGCGACCGGGTCGCGGTCCACTCCGAGAACCGCCCGGAGTGGGTGTTCGCCGACTTCGCGACCATCGCGATCCGCGGCATCACCATGGGCCTGTACCCGACCAACCCCGCGCCCGAGGTCGCCTACCTCCTCGAGGACTCCGGCTCGAAGATCCTCATCGCCGAGGACCAGGAGCAGGTCGACAAGGCGCTCGACGTGAAGGACCAGCTCACCCACCTCGAGCGCATCGTCTACGTCGAGCCGCGGGGGGTGCGCAGCTACGACGACGACCTGCTGATGTCGTGGACGGACCTCGTCGCGCTCGGCAAGGAGCACCGCGCCGCGCACGAGGGCGCGGTCACCCGCCGCATGGCCGAGGCGGAGCCGGACGACACCGCGGTGCTGATCTACACGTCGGGCACGACCGGCCCCCCCAAGGGGGCGATGCTGTCGGTCAGCAACATCGAGTTCGCCATCACCGCGGCGAACGACCCGGACAACGGCCTGATCGACCCGCCGGCGAACACCGACGACGTCGGCCTGTCCTACCTCCCGCTGTGCCACGTGTACGAGCGCCTGCTCACCTCGTGGCTGTCGGTCGAGGGCGGCACCCAGATCCACTTCGCCGAGTCGATCGAGACCGTCCAGGCCGACCTGCGTCAGGTCCAGCCGACGATCTTCGCGTCCGTGCCGCGCATCCTCGAGAAGATCTACGCCGGGGTGAACATCCGCATGGCGTCGGCCTCGTGGCTGAAGCGCACGAACTACGGCATCTGGTCCAGGATCGCGAAGTGGATCGGCGACACCCTGGTGCGGACCGGCGGGACCCACACCACGGCGACCCGCATCGCGTACGCGGTCGGCTACCTGTTCCTCTTCCGGGCGCTGCAGGACCGCATCGGGCTGCGCGAGTGCCGCCACGCGGTGTCGGGTGCGGCGCCGATCGCCCCGGAGATCCTGCGGTGGTTCATGGGGATCGGGGTGCCGATGGTCGAGGCCTACGGGCAGACCGAGGGGGCGGCGATCGCGACGTCGAACCGGTGGGGCCGGGTGAAGCTCGGGACGGTCGGTGAGCCCCTGCCGGGCGTGGAGCTCGAGATCGACGAGGACACCGGCGAGATCCTGGTCCGCCACGACGGCGTCTTCCAGGGGTACTGGAACAAGCCGGAGGCGACCGCCGAGACCCTCGACGAGGACGGCTGGCTGCACACCGGCGACGTCGGCGAGTGGGTCGACGGCACCCACGTCCGCATCGTCGACCGCCTCAAGGACATCATCATCACCTCCGGCGGCAAGAACGTCTCGCCGAGCGAGATCGAGAACTCGCTGAAGACCTCGCCGTTCGTGAAGGAGGCGATCGTCATCGGCGACCGGCGCAAGTTCCTCAGCGCGCTGATCGGCATCGAGCTCGACACCGTCGGTAACTGGGCGCAGCAGAAGCGCATCCCGTACACGACCTACCGCGACCTCACCGAGAAGGAGGAGGTCCGGGAGCTGATCCGGGGCGTCGTGGACCGGACGAACGAGCGCTTCGCGCGCGTCGAGCAGATCAAGAAGTTCCGCCTCATCCCCAAGGAGCTGGACCACGAGGAGGGCGAGCTCACCGCCACCCAGAAGGTGAAGCGCCGCGCCATCGAGGAGGAGTTCGAGGAGCTGATCGAGGACATCTACCGCCCCGAC
>CAZADJ010000465.1:0-1658 GCA_964483845.1 uncultured Actinomycetota bacterium
CGAATGGCACGGTCATTTGGTTTTTAGTGGATTAGCGCACAATTCGGGTATCGGCAGGCTCGATTTTTTTCTAAAAATTGAGCCAGTCGCAGGATTGCTCTTGCGATGTAGCCCTCCTCGGCTGCATCATTTGTTTTGCCCTCCCCGGTCACTCGCTGCCATTAGGCAAGACCAGGGAGGGTTTTTCTATGGCCTCAATACCATTTCAGCCGCCGCGACGCAGCTTCACTTTTTCGCATTCGGTGTCCGGGTTCTTGAACGCTCCAGGGCTGCCGTTCTCCGGTGTGCTCACCAAGCAGCGGATCTCAGGCATCTTCGCCAAGCATGGTGGCTTGTTTGGTCGCACCTATACCACGGCCATCGTCCTCTGGGCGTTCCTCAGTCAGAAGCTGCGTGATGGCAAGGAGGCCTCCTGCCAGTCCGCAGTCAGCCGTATCGACAGCCACCTGCTGATGACTATCGGCTGTGGGGTCGACGCGAATACGCGCGACTACTGCCGGGCACGCAACAAGCTCCCCGAAGGTGCCTTGCATGAGTTGGCCTGCGACATCGCCCGCGAGTGCCAGCAGCAATGCAGTCAGCAACACATGTTTCATGGTCGCCATGCCAAGCTGATCGATGGCTCGACGTTCATGATGGCTGACACGCCGGAAAATCAAGCCGCTTACCCGCAGAATCCCGCTCAGAAACCGGGCATCGGCTTTCCCATCGCTCGCTTCGCAGTGGTCGTCTCGCTGGCCACCGCCTGTGTGCTCGACGCGGCCATCGGCAGGTACCAGGGCAAGGAGACCGGCGAAACAGCCCTGCTGCGTGAACTACTCAGCTGCTTCGCGCCAGGCGACATTGCCGTGGCCGATCGATTCTATGGCAACTACTGGGTCATCGCCTTGTTAATGAATGCGGGAGTGGATATCTGCTTCCGCAAACATCAAAACCGAAAGACCGACTTTCGTCGAGGCAAACGCCTGGGAAGGAACGATCACTTGGTGAGCTGGAACCGACCGCCACGACCGAGTTGGATGTCTCAGGAACTCTACGAGTCGCTTCCAGAGACGATTAAGCTCAGAGAGATTCGCTATACGATCTCCGAGCCAGGGCGTCGGCACGAGCCGTTTGTCGTAGTGACCACGCTGTACGATGAAGATGGCCCTCAGCAATTCACTTATGAGGACATCGCTGAGCTATTCAGTTTTCGCTGGAATGCCGAATTGGATATCCGCTCGATCAAAACGCATTTGAACTTGCATCATCTACGCTGCAAGAGCCCGGAGATGGTGCGAAAAGAGTTCTGGACGACCATGATTGCCTATAACGCCATTCGTATGACCGCCGCCAACGCGGCTGAGCTGTGCGAGGTACCACCGCGTGAGATCAGTTTCGTGAGTACCTGCCAGTACGTGCTGTCGGGCTGGGATAAGCTGGCCGCCGGCATGATTACACGCGAAGCCTTAATGAGCTATTGTCGCAGCAGATTGAAGAAAATTGGTCAGTGTCGGGTTGCCCAACGTCCAGGTAGATTTGAACCGCGAGTCAGGAAAAAGCGAGGCAGTAATTACAACTTGATGATGCAGCCCAGAGCGGAGCTCCACGGCCGTCTCGCAAAAGGCGATAACTCGTTTGAATCTAAGTAGTTATAAAAGATGACCGTGCCATTCGTG
>CAZADJ010000466.1:0-1658 GCA_964483845.1 uncultured Actinomycetota bacterium
ATGAGCGACGAGGAGACCGTCGCGCTCATCGCCGGTGGCCACGCCTTCGGGAAGGTCCACGGCGCGGCCCCCGAATCCCACGTCGGGCGCGAGCCCGAGGGCGCCAGCCTCGAGGAGCAGGGCCTCGGCTGGAAGAGCAGCTACGGCACCGGTAGGGGTCCCGACACCACCACCAGCGGCCTCGAGGGCGCGTGGACCCCGAACCCGATCCGGTGGGACAGCGACTACCTCAACCTGCTGTTCAAGTACGAGTGGGAGCTCGTCGAGAGCCCGGCCGGCAAGAAGCAGTGGACACCGATCGATGTCGAGGAGGAGGACCTCGCGCCGGATGCGCACGACCCGTCGAAGCAGCACCCGCCGATGATGCTGACGACGGACCTCTCGCTCGTCCAGGATCCGGGGTTCCGCGAGATCTCGAAGCGGTTCCACGAGGACCCCGACGAGCTCGCCGACGCGTTCGCCCGGGCGTGGTACAAGCTGCTCCACCGTGACATGGGGCCGGTCACCCGCTACCTCGGCCCGTTCGTCCCCGACGAGGAGCTGACCTGGCAGGACCCCGTTCCGGCGGTCGACCACGAGCTGATCGACGACACCGACATCGCGTCGCTGAAGCAGCAGATCCTCGACTCCGGACTGACGATCTCCGAGCTGGTGTCGACCGCGTGGGCATCGGCGTCGACGTACCGCGACACCGACAAGCGTGGCGGCGCCAACGGTGCACGCATCCGCCTCTCCCCGCAGGCCGAGTGGGACGTCAACGTCCGTGCCGGGGTGTCGACCGTGGTCTCGGCGCTCGAGGAGATCCAGCGGGAGTTCAACGCCGAGCAGACCGGGGACAAGCGGGTCTCGCTCGCCGACCTGATCGTGCTGGGTGGCTGCGCCGCGGTCGAGGCGGCCGCGGAGGCCGCCGGGCACAGCGTGGAGGTGCCCTTCGCACCCGGCCGGACCGACGCCACCCAGGAGCAGACCGAGATCGAGTCGTTCGGCTACCTCGAGCCGACGGTCGACGGGTTCCGCAACTACCTGCAGAAGGACGGCGCGATCCCGCCCGAGCACTGGCTCCTCGACCACGCGCACAAGCTGACGTTGTCGGCCCCCGAGATGACCGCGCTCATCGGCGGCATGCGGGTCCTGGACACCAACGTCGGCGACTCGTCGCACGGTGTGTTCACCGACCGGCCCGGAGCGCTGACGAACGACTTCTTCGTCAACCTGCTCGACATGGGCACGGAGTGGACGAGCGTCGGGGAGGGCGCCGATCAGTTCGAGGGTCGCGACCGCGAGACCGGCGAGGTCAGGTGGACCGCCACCCGCATCGACCTCGTCCTCGGCGCGAACTCCCAGCTCCGCGCGATCGCGGAGGTCTACGCCAGCGACGACGCGGACGAGAAGTTCGTGCACGACTTCGTCGCCGCATGGGACAAGGTGATGAACCTCGACCGCTTCGACCTCGGCTGACCCCAACGGTCCGACCGGACGGCGGGACCCGGCAGCCGATGGCAGGACCCGCTGGCGGACGGTGCGGTCGGAACACCACCGAGGACCGCCACCTCGTCGGGACGTGCCCTACATGTTCTCGATGAGCGCGTCGCCGAACTCGGACGTCTTCAGCTTGGTGGCGCCCTCCATCATGCGGTGGAAGTCGTAGGTGACCCGCT
>CAZADJ010000467.1:0-1657 GCA_964483845.1 uncultured Actinomycetota bacterium
AGCCAGAGACGTGGATAAACCATCGGAGGCGTTGCCCCGTCGGGCGAGGTCAACCCTCCGAACGGTCCCAGCAGGGTACAGCCAACGGAGGGTTCCCGGATGCGCGCGACCATCGAAGCCGCCGGTACGGCCGCATCCGACGCGGCTCCGGCTCCCCTCCATCGCTGGCACCCATCCTGTATCCTCGCCCTCCGGACCCGAACCCCACGACGGAGGCGATCGCGATGGCCGAGGCTGGCAACGACCTTACAGGGCCCGACCTGGAAGCCGGCATTCCCCTGGACGACCTGGCGGAGGGCGAGCCGCTGCTGGGGCACGCGGGCGGCGAGCAGGTGATGATGGTGCGCCGCGGGGACGAGATCCTCGCCATCGGCGCCACCTGCACCCATTACGGCGGTCCGCTGGCGGAGGGCAGGATCGACGGCGACCGGGTCTACTGCCCCTGGCACCACGCCTGCTTCTCGCTCCGATCGGGCGAGGCGGTGGAGGCGCCGGCGCTGAACCCGGTGGCGCGCTGGGCGGTCGAGTCGCGGGACGGCCGCGTACGGGTGACGGGTCGAGAGGAGCCGGACCCGCTCGACGACCGGGGGCGCTCCGCCGACGGCCCCGCGTCGGTGGTGGTCGTGGGGGCGGGCGCCGCGGGCAGCGCCGCGGCCGAGATGCTCCGGCGCCAGGGCTACGACGGCCCCATCACGCTGGTGGACCCGGAGGAGGCGGCGCCGTACGACCGGCCGAACCTGTCGAAGGACTTCCTGGCCGGCGACGCGCCCGAGGAGTGGATCCCGATCCGGGGCGGCGGCTTCTACGAGGAGCACGGGATCGACCGGATCGTCGCGGACGCGGAGTCGCTCGACACCGACCGCCGGGAGCTGAGCCTCTCCGACGGCCGCACCCTCTCCTACGGCGCGCTCCTCCTGGCCACGGGCGCGCGGCCCCGGCGCCTGGACGTGCCCGGGTCGGACCGCCCCCACGTGCACACCCTCCGCTCCCTCGCCGACTGCCGCCGCATCATCGACGACGCCGAGGCGGCGGAGCGCGCGGTCGTCGTCGGCTCCAGCTTCATCGGCATGGAGACCGCCGCGGCCCTCCGGCAGCGGGGGCTGGACGTGGCCGTCGTCTCGAAGGACGAGCTCCCCTTCGCCCGCACGCTGAGCGAGCCCGTCGGGCGGTACCTGCTGGGCGTGCACGAGGAGAACGGCGTCGCGTTCCACCCCGGGCGCACGGTCCGGCGGATCGGCGAGGATACGGTGGAGCTGGACGACGGCACCGAGCTCCGGGCCGACCTGGTCCTCGTGGGCATCGGCGTGGACCCGGACACCGCGCTGGCGGAGGCGGCCGGGCTCGAGACCGACGACGGCGTGGTGGTGGACGGTCGGCTCCGGGCCAGCGCGGACGGCGTCTGGGCCGCCGGCGACATCGCCCGCTACCCGGACCCGCGCACCGGCCGCCACGTCCGGGTCGAGCACTGGGTCCACGCCCAGCGCACCGGCCAGGCCGCGGCCCGCGCCATCCTCGGCCACGACGACGGCTACACCGCCCCACCCTTCTTCTGGACGAACCAGTTCGACGCCAAGGTCACCTACGTGGGCCACGCGCCGGAGTGGGACGAGGCCGTCGTCGAGGGGGATCCCGCCGCGGGCGACGGCGTGGTGCGGCT
>CAZADJ010000468.1:0-1656 GCA_964483845.1 uncultured Actinomycetota bacterium
GTTCTCATCGAACAGTGACGTATACGCTTCAGGCCCACGCTTATGGGGCGCCTAGATGACGTTCACCCCTTCCGACGCCCGGGCAGCCTGGGATGAAGGCGCCAGCGCCTGGGAACAGTTCGTCGAGTCAGGGGCGGACTTCTATCGGACCGAGGTCCACGGTCCGGCCCTCCTCGAGGTATGTGGAGACGTGGAGGGTCTGCGAGTTCTCGACCTGGGATGCGGTCAGGGATGGTTCACACGTCAGCTCGCCGGACAAGGTGCACATGCCATCGGTGTCGACATCTCCCCGGAGATGCTCGGACACGCCCGAAGGCACGAGCGTGAGCGTCCGCTTGGCATCGAGTACATAGAGAGCGATGCCGCTGCCGTCGACGAACGCTGGCCGGAAGGAGCGTTCGACCTGGTCACCGGGTGCATGTCGATCCAAGACATGCCGGACCCCGGAGCAGCGATCCGCGTAGCCGTCAAGGTGCTCACTGTTGGCGGGCGCCTGGTCTTCTCTGTTCCTCATCCGTTCACCGAGATGACCTACCGAGAATGGGAGCGTGACCAGGACGGCAACAAGATCGCGCTCAAGGTGGATCGATACTTCGACACGGGGACACGCAACTTCTCGTGGGACATGTCGAGGCTCCGCTATTCGTGGTCGACACCCGAATGGGGTCTCACCCTGGGTGAGTGGTCCGAGCACATCGCTAGAGCAGGACTGCTCGTCTCTCGGATCCACGAACCCAGACCTACCTCGGATCAGGTGAGGAACCAACCTGCCCTTGAGGACTGTCGGCGGCTCCCATACTTCCTGATCTTCGAGTGTGCGCGGTGGCAACGACAGTTGACGTGACCATCGCGCACGATGGTGTTGAGCACGCTGACCCGGGCAACACCTCCACCCATGAAGCGAGCATCCACTGCCGCTCTCGCGCGAGCAGCCGCTGATACATGCTTCGGGACGCGGTGGGTGCCGCTATGTAGATGTCTCGTTCCTACGGGCGAGGAGCCACAGGAACGACGCAGCGCCTTCGGGCTCGCGTATCGACACGACCTCATCGATGACCGGCACGAAGCCCGCATCCTGCACCATCCGGCGGTTCACGTCGGTTCCGTAGCTGCTGAAGAACATCTCGACACCGATCCAGTCCTCCTCGACCGATCCCGGCGAATCCCCCGCACCGAGAACGAAGAGAGCCCAGCCCCCAGGCCGTAGCCACCGAGAGATCCTCCGAAGCGCGGCCGGGTGCGACTCGCGCGGGACGTGGATGAGTGAGTGGAGGGCGACCACACCGTGGAACGACGCAGGACGGAAGGCGACCTCGGTGATGTCGCCGCACACGAACGCTGCATGACGGACCGAGCGGCTCGCAATCCGAAGTTGGGCCATCGAGATGTCCACGCCGACCACGTCGAAACGGTCGGCGAGCTGCGCGGTGGACGGGGTCCCGGGGCCGCAACCGAGATCCAACACCGTGGCACCGACCGGCAGCCGGTCGGCGAACTCTCGAACGAACCGATCGCGAGGATCCCCTTCGATCCGTTCGGCCCACCGCTGGTAGCGCTCGGCGAGTCGGTCATAGCCGGACCGCACGACCTCGCGCGCGCTTCCCCTCTCGTCCTCTCCGGCGTGCGAGTTGTCCACGGGCCGAGGATGCCACGCGA
>CAZADJ010000469.1:0-1634 GCA_964483845.1 uncultured Actinomycetota bacterium
CCATCGATCCGTCAGCCACCGCTCCCACCTCGCTCGTCGCTCCGGGAGCCGGTCCTCGGTGATCTCGGGTCCGGCGTCGCTCGAGCGTAGGTGAGCGTCCCGATCAGGCCGGGCGCACCTCCACGAACCCGGCTGCAGCGAAGTCGCCGTCGAACGCGAACGCCTCCCGGATCCGCCGGCGGCGCATGACGGCGAAGCTCGTCGCGTCCACGAACGAGTACGTGCGCTCGTCGTGGCGACGCAGCCACCGCCAGGCCTCGGCCTCCTCGGGCTCACCGACCCGGATCACGGTCAGCCGCCGGGACGACTCCACACGGTCGACGAACCGGACTGCGTCGGAGTGCAACGCGCGACGGCTGATGACGGTCCATGTCTCACCCACGACGTGGTTCGTGGTCACGAGCGGGCCGTCATCACCACCCCAGATGGAACGCGCGGCCTCATGTCGTCCGTCCCGGGCGACCTGCAAGCCGACCCAGAACGACGTATCGACGAACCTCACCCGTAGACGACCTCGTCGATGTCACCGATCGGCTCCGCGTCGATAGCCCCGACGAGATCATCGAGTGGGTCACCCTCGGTGTCACCGTCCTCGTCGAGGTACGCGCCGACCGCCTCGCGGACGACCGCCGCCTTCGAGACGCCGCGCCGTGCCGCCTCGATACCGAGGCGATCGTCGACGGACTCTTCGATGTAGATCTGCAGCCGCTTCATCGCTGTCCGGACTCCGCTGTTGTGACTCCGCTGTTGTGACGCAATCTGACATCTACGCTGCTACACGACAGTATACATCGGGTCCTGGTCAGCGAGGGCGACCCGTGACGGCCCGCGCGACGACCGCTCCGAACAGCAGGAGCGCGATCGCGGCGAAGAGCGGGATGTCGACCGCCGGATCGCCACCGAGGTCGCGGTCGATCACGTGGGAGACGGCGTGGAAGGCGGCACCGATCCCCACGCCAGCGAGCGCGACCGAGAGCGCGTCGCGCACGAAAGCCGCGAGCAGGAGCACCGCGCCGAGCCCGACCTGGAACGCACCGATGTCGCGCAGGAAGTGCTCGTTGTACGGCTCGAACACGGCTGCCGCATCGAAGAACGACCGCGGATCGACGAACGCCCACAGGCCGGCCGCGACGAACACCACCCCGACCCCGATCGCGACGGCGCGGGCGCCGCGCTCGACGCGAACCGGGACGCGCGAGTCCCCGTCGCCACGACCAGCTCCGGTGTCCACAGCCGCCCCCCTCACCGCTCCCCGATCACGTGGGCCGCTCCCGGGCGTCGACCGACCGGGCGATCATAGGGGAGACGGCACCCGTGGCGACGCCACCTCGGCGGGGGGCTCCGCCGACGACCGGTCGCGGCTGCGGTGCCAGCGATCCCAGAGCGTGAGCGCGCTCGGCAGCACGAGGATCGCGGTCACGGCCATCATCGCGAAGGTCCAGAGCGCCGCGAGCAACACCGGCGCCGGCTCGGGCGCCCGAGGTTCACACGGGCGCGTCCCGGGAGCGGTACGGGAACGCTACGTCGCGTTCTCCTCTCCTACCCCGTTCCTGGACCGTGGTCGGCCACCGCATGGCCGCGTCGAGCGCCGTCGGGCTGCTCGGGTACGGAGTACACGTCGCCCTCGACCGCGG
>CAZADJ010000470.1:0-1625 GCA_964483845.1 uncultured Actinomycetota bacterium
CATCGGCGAGGCGACCACGAAGCTCCAGGAGAGGAGCGCGAGGAGTGCCGCGAAGACGATGCTCCGCTGTCCGAGGCCGTGCGTGCGCGTCGATGCTGTGGCGTCCATGCCTGCCCTCCACGTAGCGGTCAGCAGGCGCCGACCCGTCTGGGTCGACGCGTCGTTCCGTCAACCGTGGGTCGGTCTCGCCACTCGCTCCCCTCAGGGCTCAGCGGCCGATGCCGCTCGGGCGACCGTTCGACGCCCCGAGGTTCAGCGCTCCCCTGCAGCGCGGGTCACACGGTGGGGTCGTCCTCGCTCACCTCACGGTGAGTGACCAGCACCCCCGCCGGATCCTCGCTGCATCACCGCACAGGTACAACACGTAGCGTGACGTGTCCACTCGGATAGCGGGATCACCGCTATCACCCATGGACACGTCACGCTCCGTAGTCGACCTGACTTCACACAGCGTAACGAGCGACCCGCATCCGAGTGACGGGCCGCTCGGATCGTTCGGTCGTCTAGCCCGGTCCGTTCGGTTCATCGCACCGCAGCCGGGGTCACTACCCTGCGTCCCATGACCATCGGTGATGCGATCCCCGCGGCGCACGTCGAGTCCGTGCGCCGCTACCTCGCCGCGCTGCTGCCGCCGGAGGCCGCCGACGCCGCGCTCCACGAGACGCTCGACAACGCCCGCTACTGGCGCGACACCGAGTTGGTGGACGTGCTGGGGCACGCGCACACGGCACTGCGGGCTCGGGCGGACGTCCCCGCTCCCACGGCGGCCGCGGTGCTGGTCGTCGAGGCCGGGATCGACGTGGGGACCGCCGCCGAGGTCGTCGGGGTCCCCGCTGACGTGGCCACGGAGGTGGTGGAGATGTACCGCGACGGTTCGACCGGTGCACCGGAGGTCGACGGCGCCGGAGCCGGCGGGGACCGCGCTGACCACGACGAGATCGCGGGCCCGGCCACGTCGCCCCGCACCGAGCCGCTGGCCTCACCGACCGGCGACCCGATCGACGCCCCGACGCCCACGCGGCCGCCACGGCGCGTCCCCCGTAGCCGGGGGGACGGCGGGCCCCCCGAGGTCATCGGGCGGGAGCTGCGACGGCACCTACGTCGGGAGGACCTCCACGGTCACCGCTACTCGCGCGGCGTGCGGCTCGCGTTGGTGGGGACCGCGCTCGGCGTGTTCCTCGTGTTCCTGACCGCCGTGGTCGCCGGGGGGCTCACGCCCTGACGCCTGGCGACGGCCCGCTGCGACGCACAGGCTCGTTGTCGGCGGCGTTCGCTAGCTGACGGTCACAGGACCGCGACCGCAGCGACGACCCCCGCGCTCGCGGCGACGGTCGCGAACCCGACGACGGTGCGGCGGGCCCGGCTCCAGCCATCGCTCTCGAGGTCCTCCGTCGCGAACCGGTCGCGGAGGGCCGTGCCGACCGACTCGGCGGACAGCCAGCCGGCGCGGGTCATGTGCCAGACGGGCTCGCGCTCCGGGTCGTCGTCGACGGGATCCGTCGTGCGACGGGACAGCGGGTCGAGCGCCCAGGGATCGTCATCCGGATCGGTGCCGCCCGCGGACGGATCCGCAGGTGCGGGCTCGCCCACCCCGGTCTGCGCCGTGGTCGCACGCTCGGGATCCG
>CAZADJ010000471.1:0-1622 GCA_964483845.1 uncultured Actinomycetota bacterium
GCGGGCGCCGGGACCGGGTGGGCGTCCCCGGACACCGGGCCGCCGGGCGATCCCGACGAGGACGGTGAGGGCGTCGCCCGGACCGAGGACCACGAGGTCACCCCGGCCCGGTTCGACGGCCGGGACCGCTACGAGACGGCGGCGCTCGTCGCCGAGCACACCTTCGACCCGGCGGAGACCGACGCCGCCCTCGTGGCACGCGCTGACGACTTCCCGGACGCGCTCGCGGGGACCGCCCCGGCCGGCGCGGAGGACGCCCCGGTGCTGCTCGTCGAGCACGACGAGGTGCCCGAACGCACGGACGACGCCCTTCGTGCGCTCGAGCCGACACGGGTGTACGTGCTCGGCGGCGAAGCAGCCGTCAGCGAGGCGGTCGTCGAGGAGCTGCGCGAGCGCCACGACGTCGAGCGAATCGCCGGTGCGGACCGCTACGCCACCGCCGCCGCGGCCGCCCGGCACGTCGCGGAGACCGTCGGCGTCGGGATCCTGCTCGAGCAGCGCGGTGCGATCGTCGCGAGCGGCGAGGACTTCCCCGACGCGCTGACCGCCGGTCCGCTCGCCTACAGCGGTCAGCTGCCGCTGCTGCTCACCCGTCACGGGGACCTCCCCGACGTGACCCGCCAGACGCTCCGGGACCTGGACATCGAGCAGGTCGTCGTGGTCGGCGGCCCGGCCGCGGTCTCGGGCGACGTCACCGCGGAGATCCGCGACGAGGGGATCGACGTCGAGCGCATCCACGGCGTCGACCGCACCGAGACCGCACGGGCGCTGGCGGACCGCCTCGTCGACACGTGGGGCTACGACGTCTCCACGACGATGCTGGCGACCGGCCAGGGGTTCCCCGACGCCCTCGCCGCCGGACCCCGTGGCGGCGAGCTGGAGATCCCGGTCCTCCTCACCGAGGACGCGCACACCACCGGACCGCACGCGAGCGTCTGGCTGGCCGACCGCTGCCCCGACGTCACCACCGTCCAGGCGGTCGGCGGCACGGCCGCGATCAGCACCGCCGCGCTCGACCTGGCGCTCGACAGCGCGGGGGCCTGTCACCCCGAGCGACGCCTCACCTACGAGGTCGGCACCCAGGGGGAGGTGGACGCGGACCTCGAGCGCTTCACCCAGCGGGTCCACGAGGCGCTGACCCACGTCGCCGGGTGGCCGCTGGACGGCGACCTCGAGTTCGTCGAGGTCGACGACGGTGGTGACCTGCGCATCTGGCTCGCCTCACCCCAGGCGGTGGACGGCGCCCACGAGGTGTGCAGCGCGCAGTGGTCCTGCCGCGTCGGCGACGACGTCTACATCAACGATGAGCGGTGGCGCGAGTCGACCGAGACGTACCGGCGGGCCGGACGCACGATGACCGACTACCGCTGGTACGTCACCAACCACGAGGTGGGCCACTGGCTCGGCCACGACGACTACGACTGCCCCGGCACCGGCGAGCCGGCCCCGGTGATGCAGCAGCAGTCGATCTCGCTCGACGGGTGCACGACGAACGTCTGGCCGCTGCAGTGGGAGCGCGACGACGTCCGGGAACGCTGGCTCGACTGAGGCCTACGGCGCCGGCGGTCGGCCGATGCCGTGGTAGTGGATCCCGGCGGCGGCCATCGCGTCGCGGTCCAGGG
>CAZADJ010000472.1:0-1615 GCA_964483845.1 uncultured Actinomycetota bacterium
GACCTCCACCTCCGCCTCCAGAAGCTCCACCCTCACGAGGACCCGTACGCGAGCGAGGGCCGGGTCGTTCCATCGAAGTGACGACAGCCGGACGCCTCCACGTCACCGCCTGGGTCAGGAGGTGGACCTCGACGTCGTCCGCGCCGATCTCGCCGAGATCGCCGGCTCCGCGGTGAACCCCACGCACATCAGCGCGTGGCTCGTCGACCAGGCGTCAGGCCCGTCGGGTCGAATCGCGACGCCGAGCCGTTGACGAGGCGGCGGACGACCCGCCAGGCGAGGTAGGCGACGAGCGCCGCGAGGAACAGAGTCGTGAGCGACAGCTCGGGACGCGCGCCGCTCACGGCCCCGCGGGCGGGGCCGGCGACCCGCTCGCGGACGCCCGGATCGTGGACCTGCTCCAGGATCTCGTCGAGGAGCTCGTCCGGAGGGTCGGGGTCGGGCCCGGACGCTGCGTCGCTGAGCTCGCGCAGGCCGGCGGCGACCGTCCGCTGCCGCTCGAGCTCGGCCGAGCAGTCCTCGCAGCGCGCCACGTGCCGAAGAACGAGGCGGCGCTGCCATCCGGGCAGCGTGCCGTCCACCACGCGCGGCAGCCGGCCCTGTACCCGCTCGCAGGTCCGCTTCACGTCCGTCGTCCGCTCATCGTCCGATCGCCTCCCGCAGTCTCGCGTGTGCGCGGTGCAGGCGCACCTTGGCCGCACCTTCGCTGATCCCGAGGATCTTCGCCGCCTCGCGCGTGGACAGCCCCTCGATATCGCGCAGGATGACGATGGCGCGATCCCGCTCGGGCAGCCGGCGGAGGGCCTCGGCGACCTGGCTCACCTCGTCGAGCTCCACGACCCGGTCCGCAGGGTCGTCATCGGCGACGGTGCCGTCGACCACCCCGTCGTCCGGGTCGTCGGGGAGCGCGAAGGCCCGGCGACCGGCGGTCTGTCCGCGGGCGCGGTGGTCCCCGCGCTTGCGCAGCGCCGTCGCGCAGACGTTGACGGTGACACGGTGGAGCCAGGTCGCGAACGCGGACTCACCCCGGAACCCCATCACCGACCGGGTCACGCGCACGAACACGTCCTGGGTAGCGTCGGCCGCGTCCGCCGGGTCACCCAGCAGGCGCAGGCACTTCCGATACACGTCGGCGTACGTCGCCCGCACCAGCGCATCCATCGCGCCGGGCTCCCCGCGCTGGACCGCGCGCACGAGCTCGCCGTCTACGTCCACCCCGACATTGTGATGCACCGGCGTCGATCCACCCTGTAACCATCCCGGCCCGGGCGGGTCCAACAGGTAGACGCGGGACACCAGGTCCCGCCAGCACGAGGAGCCCGCCCATGTACGCCTTGGCCATCCTGATCGTCCTCGCCCTCTCGCTCGTGGTCGTGCACCGCACCCTCGACGAGCTGACCCCCATCAAGGTCCCGACCGCGCTCACGCGGACCATCATCGTCATCGTCGCCGTCGGCATCGCGTGGCTGCTCGACTACTCGGTCTTCGCCGCCTTCGGCCAGGACCTGCGTGCCGCCTGGATGCACCCGGTCGCGACCGGCCTCGCGCTCGTCGCCTTCGGGGAGTTCACCAGCTCGGTCGTGAACGCGATCGCGCACCGTGCCGGCGAGCCGCC
>CAZADJ010000473.1:0-1614 GCA_964483845.1 uncultured Actinomycetota bacterium
GCGAGGCGAAGTTCGACGTCACCTGAGCACCGGCGACGTGTCACCCGTGTCGCGCGGCGCTACTCGGAGGCGCGGTCGCGCAGCCGGCGGATGGTCCAGTAGCTCGCGTACGCGCCGATCGCGGTGGCGAGCATCGCGACCTTCTTCGCCCAGCCCTTGGCCGGGCTCTCCATCTTCTCCTCCTTCGTGACGTGGAACATCCCGTCCAGCACGAAGGAGCGGACCGGGACCCCGAGCTCGGCGGCGCGGGAGTTCAGCGCTGCTTCCACCCGGTAGCCCTCGATGTCCCGGCGGTCGAGCGACTCGAACAGCTCACGTCGCAGTGCACGTTCGCCGGTGAGCTTCGGTAGCGCGTTCAGGAAGATGCGGTTCTTCACCGGCCCACGGTCGAACAGGCCGAGCGACATGCCGGCGCCTCCGACCGTGACCGCCGCGACGAGGCGATCCACGTGATCGGGGCGGAGCCCGATCAGGTCGGCGTCGAGGAACACGATGACGTCGGTGTCGGTCGCCTCGACCCCCGCGGCCATCGCGTGGCCCTTACCGCCCTCCGGGTGGTCGACGACCCGCGCTCCGTGCTGTTCGGCGACCTCGCCGGTCGCGTCGGTGGAGCCGTTGTCGACGACGATGACCTCGTCGACGAGGTTGGCCTGCGTCGCGACGTCGATCACGCGGCCGACCGTGCGCTCCTCGTTGTACGCGGGGATGATCGCGGTGGCTCGTTCCATCAGGCGCTGTCCTCCGGGAGGTCGGGGTTTCCGGGGGAATCGGTCACCGTGCCCGATCCGGCGGCGTCGCCGAGACCGGCGTGGTCGTCCTCGACCAGCTCCACGAGCACGCCGCCGAGCCCCTTCGGGTGGACGAAGGCGACGGTGTGGCCGCCCCCGCCGGTGCGTGGCTCCTCGTCGATGAGTCGGACACCCTCCTCGCGGAGATGCTCCAGCGCCTCGCTGACCGACGGGACCGCGAAGCCGACGTGGTGCAGGCCGGGACCGTTGCGCTCGAGGAACCGGGCGACGGGGGAGTCGTCCCGGGTGGCCTGGAGCAGCTGGATGTAGCCGTCACCGACCTTCAGCATCGCCTCCTCGACCCCGTCGGACTCGATCACCTCGCGGTAGGCGAGGTCTGCGTTCAACGCGCGGGTCCACAGCTCGACCGCGGCGTCGAGGTCATCGACGGCGATCGCGACCTGGTCGATGCGGTTCAGCTCCACGTGCTCCTCCGCGGTCTCGTCGGTGAGTCGGACCAGCCGGTCGGCGCTCCGATCCTGGTCCCTCCCGGGGAACGGTACGGCCTGGCGGGCCCTCGGGCGGCTCGTACGACCGGCCCGACGGGCAGTCTGGGAAGCATCGCCCACGGACGTCGATCCGTGCCGACCCGCGGCGCTGGCCGATCGCTCACTACCATCCGGACGAGTCGACGGAGGTGGCTGTGGCGGAGACGGTCGCGTTCCTGTTCGCGGATGTCGAGGGGTCGACGCGTCTGCTGGCCGAGGTGGGTGCGGAGGTCTACGGGGAGTCGCTCGGGGCGTACCGGCAGGTCGTCGAGGCAGCGATCCTCGCGGAGGGCGGTGAGGTCGTCGACCGTGAGGGTGACGGTCTGTTCTCGGTGTTC
>CAZADJ010000474.1:0-1614 GCA_964483845.1 uncultured Actinomycetota bacterium
TTCAAAGCGGTGCATTCTTCGAGGCTGATCAGCGGATGTGAGAGCCGTCCGTCGCCGGAATTTAGGAGGCCGCTCCCCTGAGATTGGAGGCAGAATCCCGTATCTTTGAGGATAGAAAGCGCTTTGAAATTTGCCTTCTGATTCATGGCTCGCCGGTTCGAAACCGTCAACCGAGACACGCCCTACATGATGCCCCCGTCGGTGCAGGAATGGGTGCCGAAGGACCACCTCGCCCGCTTCGTGGTCGAGATTGTCGAGCGGCTCGACCTGCGCCTGATCGAGAACGCCTATGCTGGGCGCGGCTCGCGGGCCTATCCGCCGGGCGTGCTGCTCGCGATGCTCATCTATGGCTACGCGACCGGCATCTTCTCGAGTCGCAAGCTGGAGCGAGCGGCCCGTGAATGGGTGCCGATGCGGTATATCTGTGGCAATCTGCAGCCGGACCACGACACGATCGCGACGTTCCGTCGGCGTTTCTCCGATCAGATTGAGCTGCTCTTCGTGCAGGTGCTCTTGATCGCCGCCGAGATGGACTGTGCGGAGCTCGGCACGATCAGTCTCGACGGCACGAAGATTAAAGCGAATGCGAGCAAGCACAAGGCGCTCAGCCGGGCGGGCATCGACCGGCTGGAGGAGCGGTTGCGCGAGGAAGTGGCCGAGCTCTTGCGCATGGCGGAGGAGACCGACCGCTCGGAGCTGCCGGAGGAATTTTCGATTCCCGAGGAGCTGAAGCGCCGCGAGGATCGCCTGAAGAAGCTTGCCGAAGCGAAGGCGACCATCGAGGCGCGCGCGGAGGAGCGTCTCGAGAAGGAGCGGGCCGCCTACGAGGCGAAGATGGCCGAGCGCAAGGCCAAGGAGAAAAAGACCGGTCGCAAGACGCCCGGCACGCCGCCGAAGCCGCCCGAACTGAAGCGGAAACCGACCGATCAGGTGAACCTGACCGACGAGGAATCGCGCATCATGCCCGTCTCGGGCGGCGGGTTCGAACAGGCCTACAACGCGCAGGCAGCGGTCGACGTCGAGAACGGTATAATCGTAGCGGCCACCCTGACCCAAGCGCCGAACGACAAGCGAGAACTCGAGCCGATCCTCGAGCATCTTACCGCGCTGCCGGACGGACTGGGAGAGGCGGAGCGGCTGCTGGCCGATAGCGGCTACTACAGCGAGGAGAACGTGAAGCGCTGCGAGACGGAGAAGATCACGCCCTACATCGCACAGAAGCGGAAGAAGCATCACCGAAGCCTCGCCGAACTGCTCGGCTCCGAGCCGCCACCGGATGAGGAGAACGACGACCCCGTCGCGGCGATGCGGCAGCGTATGCGCACGGAAGAGGGCCGCGCCCTCTACGGTCGGAGGAAGAGTACCGTGGAGCCGGCCTTCGCACATATAAAGCACATACTCGGATTCCGTCAATTCATGCTGCGGGGCCGCGAAAAAGTCAAGAGCGAATGGATGCTGGTCTGCATGGCGGCAAACATCAAGAAATTGCATGCCCTGAAAGCCTAATCGCAACCCGGGACCATCCCAGCCTTCTTCTAAAAATGCCGCCATATCCCATCGTACGTTGAACGCCTCCTTCAATCGAAGTTAAATCCGACCTTTAACGATCCGATT
>CAZADJ010000475.1:0-1611 GCA_964483845.1 uncultured Actinomycetota bacterium
TCCCTGCCTTCATGTCGGATCGGATCGTCTCGTCTGTCCCGCGGTCGCTCGGGTCCCGGCGACTACCGCTGCCGCTACTTGAGTCGCTCATGTCCCGGCGACTACCGCTGCCGCTCCTTGAGTCGCTCACTGGGCAACCTTCCGGGTGTCAGCGGCTTGACTGCTGATGCGCCCCTGGTGCCCGCCGGACCATCGCCTGTGTCGCTCGCCCCTCGAGGGCCAGTATGAGATCTGCGAGGTCCGGTGGCCCAGGACGTGCCAAGCGGCAACAGGGCTGAGCGCCACAGAGCGCCGATCAGTGAGCGACCGACGAGCACGTCCCGGCACCACCGGGTGCATCCCCACTGTTCCAGCAGCGAGGAGACACTCATGAAGGATGACATGACCGGCCCGGCCGCGCCGACCGGCGGGATCGACTGGGCCACCGACAGCAACGAGCTGTGCATCGTCGCTCCAACCGGCGACGTCGCGCACCGGTCGAACACCACGATGAACGCCGCAGGGATCCGAAAGCTCGTCGACCAGCTCGAACGCCACTCCGTCGCCCGGGTCGCGATCGAACGACCCGACGGACCCGTGGTCGAGGCCGTGCTCGCAGCCGGAATCGAGGTCGTGGTCATCACCCCCCGGCAGATCAAGAACCTGCGGTCCCGCTACGGGTCCGCCGGCAACAAGGACGACCGGTTCGACGCGTTCGTGCTCGCCGACACCCTGCGCACCGACGCCGGACGGCTCGTCGCACTCGAACCCGACAGCCCCCAGACCCTCGCACTGCGCGCCGCGGTGCGAGCCCGCACCGACCTGGTCGAGACCCGCGTGGCACTGTGCAACCAGCTGCGTTCCCACCTCAAGATCGTGTTCCCCGGCGCCGTCAGGCTGTTCAACGACCTCGACTCGCCGATCAGCCTGACCTTCCTGACCCGCTTCCCCACCGCCGACAAGGCCGCCTGGCTGTCGGTCAAGCGCCTCGGCGCCTGGCTGGCCGCCAACCGCTACTCCGGCCGGACCAAGACCGCCGTGCTCCTCGAGCGACTGACCTCGGCGCCAGCCGGCCACACCGGCGACTCCGGCGACGCCGCCGGTCGAACCACCCTGGCCTACGTCACCGCGCTGCAGGCCATCGTCGAGCAGATCCGAGTGCTCGAAGCCGACATCGCCGAACAGCTCGCCGCCCACCCCGACGCCCACATCTTCCGATCCCTGCCACGCTCGGGGATGATCCGCGCGGCCAAACTCCTGGTCGAGATCGGCGACGCCCGCGGCCGGTTCCCCACCGACGCGTCGCTCGCAGCACTTGCCGGCGCATGCCCATCGACCAAGCAGTCCGGACGCCACCACGTGGTCACTTTCCGCTGGGCCTGCGACAAGAAACTCCGCGACGCCGTCATGGACTTCGCCGGAGACTCCCGACACGCCAGCCCATGGGCCACAGCCATCTACGACCGGCACCGCGCCTCCGGCAAGACCCACCAGCACGCCGTACGCATCCTCGCCCGCGCATGGCTCCGCGTCATCTGGCGCTGCTGGCAGGACAGCGTCGCCTACAACCCTGCCCTCCACCGAGGCGCCCAAGCACACCTCGCCGCTACGGCTTGACACAGGGCATCTCAT
>CAZADJ010000476.1:0-1609 GCA_964483845.1 uncultured Actinomycetota bacterium
GAGGTGCTCGCGGAGCGGTGGACTCCGATCATCCTGCGCAACATCCTGCTCGGTGCGATCCGGTTCAACGACATCGCCGAGGGTGCGCCGGGTCTGTCGCGCGGGTTGTTGTCCAAGCGGTTGCGCGAGCTCGAACGTGCGGGCGTCATCGAGATGCGGCCCAAGCCGGACGGGCGCGGGTCGCTGTACGAGCCCACGGCTGCCGGCCGCGATGCGTGGGAGGTGCTCAAGGCTCTCGGCCACTGGGGGGACCAGTGGACGGAGGTGGAGGACGAGAACGCGAACACGGGCATGATCCTGTGGCTGTGGTGCCAGGACTACGTACGGCGCGAGGCCCTGCCCGACCGGCGTGTGACGGTCAGGTTCGACTACCCGGACCGGTTCGGACGGACTGTCCGTGACTGGCTCCTGATCGAGAACGGTGAGATGCAGCGATGCCGGTTCGACCCGGAGTTCGGCGACGACGTCGTGGTCGCCGTCGAGGATCCGGTCGCGTTCGCCCGTTGGCATCTGGGCCTGATCCAGTGGTCGACAGCACTGCGGGCCGGGGTGCGCGTCTCGGGCGACCGTGAGCTGCGACGTGCGCTGCCGACCTGGAACGCAGCGCCCGAAAGGCACCGCCAGCGACGCGCCCAGCGGGACAAGGTGCCGGTGTAGGCGAGGTTCAGATGTTGCACTAGGCCTGCGGCCTCCTCCCGCTCATGATCGAGCGGAACCCACACCGGAGGCGACATGCCAAGCACCGTCGAGTCACAACCCCGCAGGCACGTGGCAGCGGTCCAGCAACGTCTGATCGCCGACGCAGCCGTCGATGTACGCGCACACTTCGTCGAACTCGATGACGGACCGCGCCTGCAGGTCCTGGAGGCAGGCGAGGGGGAACCGCTCGTGCTCCTCCACGGGTCCGGGAACAGCGCGATATCCATGCTGCCGCTGGTGGAGCAGCTTCGGGAGCGGCGCGTGATCGTCGTGGACCGGCCCGGGTACGGGCTCAGCGAACCGATCGATGGCCTGCGTGAACGCCCCCGCCGCACCGGCGTGCAGGTCGTGGTCGCTCTGCTCGACGCGCTCGGCATCGACCGCGTCGACCTCGTCGGCAACTCCACCGGAGGGTTCTGGTCGCTGTGGACCGCCCTGGAACGACCCGAACGCGTCAACCGCATCGTCCTCGTCGGTGCCACACCGCTGCTACCGGGCACCCGTCCCCCCGTGCCCTTGCGGCTCATGACCACCCCGGGCATCGGCAACGTCCTGCGTCGGATCATGCCCGAGCCATCCCCCAAGACCGTCAAGCAGATGATGGCGAGCATGGGAGAGGCAGACACCATCGTTGAACACCCCGGGTTGATCGACGCGTTCGTCGCCGCAGGCCACGACCCCGTCGCGGGACACACGACCGGAGACGAACTCGCCGGCGTCATCCGCGGTCTCCTCGGGTTCCGCCCGTCGTACCGGCTCACCGAAGTCGAGCTACGCACCATCCAGCAGCCGACCCTGCTGATCTGGGGAGACCACGATCCCGTCGGCAGCCTCGACGTGGCCAGGGCCGCCGCCGACCTGCTCCCACACGCGCAGGTCGCCGAGGTGCCCACAGGACACGCACCCTGGT
>CAZADJ010000477.1:0-1602 GCA_964483845.1 uncultured Actinomycetota bacterium
CACCGTGGACGACGAGGTCGTCGACGGGCTGATCGGCGAGCTCGACGAAGCGTTGCGTCCGCACACCGACGACGAGGGCGTGGTCTTCCCGTTCGAGACCCTCGTCGTCACCGCCACGGCGTAGCGCCCCACCCGCGGTCACGGTCTGGCCGGCGTCACCTCCGGGCGGCGCGCAGCACCGCCTCGACCGACCGGTCGACGTCGTCCTCGTCGGTCGACCAGTTCGAGACCGAGATGCGCATCGCGGTCCGCCCCTGCCACGTGGTCGGGCTCATCCAGCAGGTGCCGTCTGCCTGGATGCGCTCGATCACCTGCCTGGTGTGGGTGGCGTGGTCGCCGTCGGGCGCGAGGAAGCGGACCACCACCTGGTTCAACACGACCTCGTTGAGGACCTCGACGCCGTCGGCCTGCGCTAAGCGGTCCGCGAACCGCGCGGCCAGGTCGCAGCACCGGTCCACCAGGTCGGCGACCCCACGCCGGCCGAGCGCCTTCAGGCCGGCGTACACGGCGAACCCGCGGGCCCGCCGGGAGAACTCCGGGTTCCAGTCGATGGCGTCGCGCTCACCCCGCTCCGACGGCATGAGGTACGCGGCGTCCTCGCTCATCGCGGCGCGGTGCGACTCCGGATGCGCCGTGAAGGCGAGACCGGAGTCGTAGGGGACGTTCAGCCACTTGTGTGCGTCGGTCCCCCACGAGTCGGCCCCCGCGATGCCCTCCACCAGGTGGCGGCGCCGCTCGCTCGCCGCCGCCCACAGGCCGAACGCCCCGTCGACGTGCACCCAGGCACCGGCCTCCCGCGCGACCGTCACGATCTCCCCGACCGGATCGATCGCGCCGCTGTTCACGTTGCCGACCTGCGCGCAGACGATCGCCGGTCCGTCACCGTCGGCCAGCGCGTCGGCGAGCGCATCCGCACGCATCCGGCCCTCGCGATCCGCCGCGACCGCCTCGATCCGCCCGGTCCCGATCCCGAGGAAGCGCAGCGCACGGTCGATGGTGTCGTGGCGCTCCGCGCCCGCGAGGACCCGGAGCGGTGGTGCGCCGATGAGCCCCTCGGTCTCCACGTCCCAGTCCGCTCCGCGCAGGACGTGGTGGCGGGCCGCGGCGAGACACGTGTAGTTGGCCATCTGCCCGCCCGTGACGAAGCCGACCGAGACGTCGTCGGGCAGTCCGAGCAGGTCCGCGACCCACCGACCCGCCACCTCCTCGCAGACCGCCGCTGCGGGGCCGACGACGTACAGTCCGGCGTTCTGGTCCCAGGTGGAGGTGAGCCAGTCCGCCGCGAGCGCCGCCGGCGTCGACCCGCCGATCACGAACCCGAAGAAGCGCCCGCTCGGGATCGCGGTGGCCGCCCGGTGGCCGATCACCGCGAGCTCGCGGACCACCTCGACCGGATCGGTCGGGTCCTCCGGCAGCGTCCCCCCGAGCAGGTCGCGCAGCTCCTCCACCGACACGTCAGCGCCGATCGACCGATCCGGCAGACCCTCGAGGAACCCGATCGCCTGCTCGCTCGCCTCCCCGAGGACCGTCCGCCAGTCCGCACCGCGCACCGTCGCACCTCCGCGACCGTCGTCCGTCGTCCCCGTCGGCACGCGAGGCTAG
>CAZADJ010000478.1:0-1601 GCA_964483845.1 uncultured Actinomycetota bacterium
GGACGCCGAGACCGCGAGCCGCCCGGAGAGCGCTCGCGAGGTCGAGCCCCTGGGACCGCGCGACCGGGACGCCGAGACCGCTACCGGAGACCGCCCGTGACCGAGACCCGTGGACGCGTAGACATCCCACCCCGAGCCGGCGCCGACCCCGCATCACACGTCGCCATCCTCCGCCAGCGCGAAGCCGCCGATACGGCGGCTTCCGTCGTCTCGGGGCCGACGACGGGACAGCCGGAGCGCACCCGTTCGCTGGACCGCACCCGACGGGCCGAGCCGTCGGAGGAGGCGGCCGCGGGTCCCGATCGGGACCGGGGGAGCCGCGCTGGCGCGGTGACGGGCAGCGACGGTGCGACACGCGCCGACGTGGTGGCGGCCGCCGATGGGGAGACGTCCGCGGGAGCGGGGATCCGGACCGCGTACGTGATCGACACGTGCGTGCTGCTCGCGGACCCGAGCAGCCTGTACCGGTTCCCGGGGGCGGACGTGGTGGTCCCCCTGGTGGTCGTGGAGGAGCTGGACCGGCAGAAGACGCGCTCGGACGAGATCGGCGCGAACGCCCGACGGGCGGTCCGGCTCCTCGAGGAGCTGCGTGTGCTGAACGGCGGGTCCCTCGTCGAGCCGGTCGGGCTGCCCGAGGGCGGACGGCTCCGGGTCGAGTCGAACCACCTCGACGTCGAGCTGCCGCCGTTCCTCGACGCGGCCCGTGCGGACCACCGCATCCTGGCCACCGCGATCGGGACGGAGGGGGTGCTGGTCACCAAGGACGCGGCGCTGCGGTTGAAGGCGGCGCAGCTCGGCGCCCGGACGCAGGACTACCGCGGCGACACGGTCCGGGTCGGTGAGCTCTACGACGGTGTGACCGAGATCGACCTCCCACCGGACCGGCTGGACGAGCTCCACGCCACCGGCGCGATCGCGCTCGGCGACGACTGCGAGCTGCTCACCAACGGGTGCGCGGTGATCCGCGGCGGCGGGCTCGGACGGGTCGTGCCCGACCACCCGCGACGACTCGTGCGCGTGAACGGCAACCGCGGGGCCTTCGGGGTCCGACCACGTGACGGGCGCCAGACGCTGGCCCTGGACCTGCTGCTCGATCCGGACGTGCCGTGCGTCTCGCTCATGGGCATGGCCGGGACCGGCAAGACGTTCCTGGCGCTGGCCGCGGGGCTCGAGCAGGTCGTCGAGGCGGGCCGGTACCGACGCCTGTCCGTGTACCGGCCGCTCGTCGCCGTCGGGCGCCAGGAGGTCGGCTACCTGCCGGGCGACCTCGACGAGAAGCTCGCTCCCTGGATGGCTGCGGTCCACGACAACCTGTACGCGCTGTACCGGCGCGACGACCGGGGCGGGTGGACCGACCACCGCACCGCGCAGCGCGGGGTCCAGTCGCTGCTCGATCGCGATCAGCTCGAGATGGCCGCCATCACCTACCTGCGCGGCCGCTCGATCACCGACGAGTACGTGATCGTCGACGAAGCGCAGAACCTCGAGCTCGCCACCCTGAAGGTGATCCTGACGCGGATGGGGGAGGGTTCGAAGGTCGTGTTCTGCGGTGACCTGTCGCAGGTCGACAACCCCTACATCTCGCCCTTCGGGGGGATGGC
>CAZADJ010000479.1:0-1584 GCA_964483845.1 uncultured Actinomycetota bacterium
CGCTCGCTCACGCGTCGCGGGCCGCTCCGGGCATCCCGAACGCCCCCGGGCGCGGCGGAGCGCCGCCCTCCTCGACGTGGCTGCGCATCGCGTCGTTCTCCCAGGCGACCCGGTCGGGCAGACCGGAGAAGGCGTTCAACGCCGCCTTCAGTCGCGCCACGGTGGACCGGTCCCGGCCGGCGACCAGCGTCAGCCACCGCAGCGCCGCCTCCTCCGCACGGCCGTCCTCGACGAGGCGCTGGACGAACCCGACGCGGTGGGCCTCCTCGGCGCCGATGTCACGCGACGACAACACCCAGTCCTTGGCTGTCCCGAGCCCGACGAGGCCGATGGTCCGCGCCGTGCCGACCGGGATGCCGTAGATCGCCCCCGGGAAACGCAGCACCGCCGAGCGGCCGGCCACACGGATGTCGCACGCGGCCGCCGCCTCGGCGCCCCCACCGATCGCGGGGCCCTCGACCGCGGCGGCGGTCGGCTTCGGGTGGACCGACAGGGTCTCGTAGAACACGCTGAACAGCTCGTTGCGCCGTGCGCCGCCGTCGGCGAGCTCCTCGCGCACGTCGGCCCCGGCGGAGAAGGCACCGTCGGCCCCGGTGAGCAGGACGCCACGCACCGCCTCGTCGTCGGCGGCGTCGGCCAGCGCGTCCACCAGCGCGGCCAGCATCGCCGTGTCCATCGCGTTGCGCGCCTCGGGCCGGTTCATCCGCAGCACCGTGATCGCGACGGTGTCCCCGTCGTCCGTCCGCAGCTCGTGCCCGTCGACGAGCAGCGGCGTGGCGGACGGCGCGGTGGACAGCGGAGGGTCTCCCGGACGGCTCGCCGGTCAGCCTAACGCCAGCCGACTACGGTGCTCTGCATGCCCCATGAGTCCCGCCAGCGTCTGACCCGCGTGCTCGACGAGCCCGGCTGCGACCTGGCCGAGGCCGCGCTGCTGTGCTGTGTCGAGGTGGAGCCCGACCTGGACGTCGACGCCGAGCTGTTGCGTCTCGACGCGCTGGCCGACCGGCTGCGCTCGGCGGGGTTCGAGCCCACGACCGCCCGCGAGGACGCCGCGCAGCTCGCCCGTTACCTCGCTGGCGATCTCGGCTTCCGCGGCGACGAGGGCGACTACCACGATCCGCGCAACGGGCTGCTGACCTCCGTGCTGGACCGGCGCCGGGGTCTGCCGATCACGCTCGCGATCGTCTACATCGCGATCGGACGTCGCGTCGGGATGCGCATCTTCGGTCTGAACACCCCCGGCCACTTCCTCGTCGGCGTCCGCGACCAGCGGCAGCGCCACCCGGCGGCCGAGGAGCAGTCGCCGGTCGTGCTCGACGCGTTCCACGGCGGTGCGTTGCTCAACCACGACCAGATCGACGAGCGCGTCCGGCGGGCGACGGCGGGGCTGGCCGGGTTCGAGCCGGGGTTGCTCCGCCCGACCCCGGCCACGACGGTGATCCGTCGCATGCTGAACAACCTGACGCGGGACTTCCTCTCCGTGGGCGACACCGAGGACGCGCTGTGGACGGTGGAGCTGAAGCGGCTCCTGCCCGGCTCGGGACCCGACGACGTGGAGACCGAGGCGGAGCTCCTCGTCCAGCT
>CAZADJ010000480.1:0-1581 GCA_964483845.1 uncultured Actinomycetota bacterium
GAGGCGGCAGGCGGCGGACGGGCCAGCGATGAGCACCCTCGGCGAGCGCGAGACCGAGCGCCGGTTCGACACCGTCCTCGTCGTGGACTTCGGGGCGCAGTACGCGCAGCTCATCGCCCGTCGTGTCCGCGAGGCTCACGTCTACTCGGAGATCGTGCCGCACACGATCACCGCCGACGAGGTCCGCGAGCGTGCCCCCCGCGCGATCATCCTCTCCGGGGGCCCGTCCAGCGTCTACGCGGACTGGGCGCCGCGCCTCGACGAGGGCATCTTCGAGCTCGACGTCCCCGTGCTCGGGATCTGCTACGGCCAGCAGCTCATGGCCGACACCCTCGGTGGCACCGTCGAGCGCACCGGCGCCCGCGAGTACGGCAAGGTCGACCTCCGCGTCGCCGACGCCGGCGTCCTGCTCCACGGCACCCCCGACGAGCAGACCGTCTGGATGAGCCACGGCGACACCGTCACCGGGCCGCCCCCCGGCGCGCGGCTGCTCGCCGCCACCGACGCGACCCCCGCCGCCGCCTTCGAGCACCCCGAGCGCGGCCTGTACGGCGTGCAGTTCCACCCCGAGGTGACCCACACGCCGCACGGCCGCGAGATCATGAAGCGCTTCCTGTACGAGGCTGCCGGCTGCCGCCCGTCGTGGACCCCGCACAACGTCATCGAGCACGCCGTCGACGCGATCCGCGAGCAGGTCGGCGACCGCCCGGTGCTCTGCGGGCTGTCCGGCGGGGTGGACTCGTCGGTCGCTGCGGCCCTCGTCCACGAGGCCGTCGGCGACCAGCTCACCTGCGTCTTCGTCGACCACGGTCTGCTGCGTCACGAGGAGGCCGACCAGGTCGAGGAGACGTTCCGCGGCCACTTCGACCTCAACCTCGTCCACGTCAAGGCCGCCGACCGGTTCCTCGAGGCGCTCGCCGGGGTGACCGATCCCGAGGCCAAGCGCAAGATCATCGGGGAGCACTTCATCCGGGTGTTCGAGGAGGCCGCCCACGACGTCTACGCCGACGGCGGGGGGGACGAGGAGGGTACGAGGTTCCTCGTCCAGGGGACGCTGTACCCGGACGTGATCGAGTCCGGGTCGGACACCGCCGCGACGATCAAGTCGCACCACAACGTCGGCGGGCTGCCCGACGACCTCGACTTCGAGCTCGTCGAGCCGCTCCGGCTGCTGTTCAAGGACGAGGTGCGGGTGATCGGGACCGAGCTCGGCCTGCCGGAGTCGATCGTCTGGCGCCAGCCCTTCCCCGGCCCCGGCCTCGCCGTGCGCATCGTGGGCGAGGTGACCCGCGAGCGGCTCGACCTCGTCCGCGCCGCCGACCACATCGTGCTCTCCGAGCTGCGCAACGCCGGCCTCGAGCGTGACATCTGGCAGTCCTACGCGGCGCTGCTCACGATCCGCTCCGTCGGGGTGATGGGCGACGAGCGCACCTACGGTCACCCGATCGTGCTCCGGGCGGTCACCTCCGAGGACGCGATGACCGCCGACTGGGCGCGCCTGGACCACGACGTGCTCGAGCGCATCTCGTCACGCATCGTGAACGAGGTGGAGGGGATCAACCGCGTCGTCTACGACATCAC
>CAZADJ010000481.1:0-1571 GCA_964483845.1 uncultured Actinomycetota bacterium
TTCCGCGACGAGATCGGGGACTGGCGCATCTGCATCCTCTCGCCGTTCGGCGCCCGCGTGCACGCACCGTGGGCCCTCGCGATCGAGCGACGTCTCCGCGACCGGCTCGGACACGAGGTGCAGACCATCTGGTCCGACGACGGCCTGGTACTGCGCCTCCCGGAGGCCGTGGAGGACGTCCCGCTCGAGGACCTCACACCGGAGCCGGACGAGGTCGAGGCGGCCGTCGTCGACGAGCTGCCGGGGAGCGCCGTCTACGCGGCTCGCTTCCGGGAGTGCGCGGCACGGGCGCTCCTCCTCCCCCGCCGCCGGCCGGGTCGGCGCACACCCCTGTGGCAGCAGCGTCAGCGCGCCGCCGACCTCCTCGCGGTCGCCGCCAGGTACCCGTCGTTCCCGATCCTCCTGGAGACGTCCCGCGAGTGCCTCCGCGACGTCTTCGACCTCCCGGGGCTCCGGCAGGTCCTGAGCGACGTGCGTGCCCGACGGATCCGGGTCGTCGGAGTGGACTCCGAGCACGCCTCCCCGTTCGCTCAGTCGCTGCTGTTCGGCTGGATCGCGACGTACATGTACGAGGGTGACGCGCCCCTCGCGGAGCGCCGTGCCGCGGCGCTCGCGCTCGACCGCGATCTGCTGCGCGACCTCCTCGGAGCGGACGAGCTGCGCGAGCTGATCGACCCGGGTGTGCTCGCCGACCTCGAGCTCGAGCTGCAGCACCTCGCGGACGGGTACCGCGCCCGTGACCCCGACGAGGTCCACGACGTGCTACGCCGCCTCGGACCGCTCAGCAGGGAGGAGCTCCAGGCACGCTCCGACGGTGACGCGGGGGCCTGGGCGGACGCGCTGGTCGACGCGGGCCGTGTGATCGTCGTCCGTGTCGTCGGCGAGGAGCGCCTCGCCGTGGCCGAGGACGCCGCGCTGCTCCGCGACGGGCTCGGGGTCGCGATCCCGGCCGGGCTGCCGACCGCCTTCACCGAACCGGTCGACCGGCCCCTGGACCGGTTGGTGGCGCGCTTCGCGCGGACGCACGGCCCGTTCCTGGCCGGTCAGGTCGTCACCCGGCTCGGTGCCGGCGAGGAGCGGGTCGCCGAGGCGCTGGGACGTCTCGAGGAGCGGGGTCGCGTGGTCCGCGGCGAGTTCCGCCCGGACGGCACCCACCGCGAGTGGTGCGATTCCGAGGTGCTGCGCCGGCTGCGCCGACGGTCCCTCGCCGCTCTCCGCCGCGAGATCGAGCCGGTCGAGGCCCGCACGCTCGGGCGCTTCCTCCCCGCCTGGCACGGCATCGACACCCCCCGACGCGGGACCGAGGCGCTGCTCGACGCGATCGCCCAGCTCCAGGGGGCCGCCATCCCCGCCTCGGTGCTCGAGGACGACGTGCTGCCCACCCGCCTCCGTGAGTACCGCGAGGCGGACCTCGACCGGCTGATCTCCGCGGGCGAGGTCACCTGGATCGGGGCGGGCGCGCTCGGCGCCACCGACGGCCGCGTCGTGCTGGCGTTCCGCGACCAGGCGCCCCTCCTCGCTCCGCCCCTCCCCGACGACCCGCCCGACGGCGACCTCCACGAGCGCATCCG
>CAZADJ010000482.1:0-1568 GCA_964483845.1 uncultured Actinomycetota bacterium
GCGCCCGGCTTGCTCCTCGGCCTCGTGCTCGCGGCGCTCGCCCTGCTGGGCATCCACCGGAGGGGACGGGAGCTCGCCACCTGAGCCCGCACCACCGCCGGCCGGAGAACTAGAGTCCCGTGGCGGCGCTGACAGTGGACGTTGGCGCCGGGAGCGGGCCCCCATGGACCTCCGCAGCAGGCTCCGGGGACTGGGGCGCATCGGCTGGAGAGAGCAGGACAGCGAGGACGTCCGCCTCCAGAAGACGGTCCTGACCTACTGCGCCGCGTTCATCACCCTCCTCGCGTTCATCTGGGTCGCGACGTACTGGTACCTGGGGCTGCACTTCTCCGCGCTCCTGCCAGCCGCCTACCAGGTGATCTCGCTCGCCGGCCTCGTTGCGTTCTGGCGCACGAAGCGCCTCCGCGTGCTGCGCGACCTCCAGCTCGGACTGATGCTGGTGCTGCCGTTCGTGCTGCAGTGGAGCCTCGGCGGGTTCGTCGCCGGCTCGGCGGTCGCGCTCTGGGCGCTGGTCGCGCCGATGGGGGCGATGATGTTCGGCGCCCGCTCCGTGCCGTGGTTCGGTGGCTTCCTGGCGCTGCTCGGGGTGTCGGCGCTGCTCGAACCCGTCCTGACACCCGCCGGGGTGCCGCCCACGGTGCGCCTGGGGTTCTTCGTGCTCAACCTGGGGGCTCCGTCCCTGACGGCGTTCGTGCTGCTGCGCTACTTCCTCCAGCAGCGCGACGCGGCGCAGGACGCGCTCGCCGCCGAGCACCGGGCCCTGCAGGTCGAGCGGGCACGGTCCGAGCGGTTGCTGCTCAACGTCCTGCCGGCGTCGATCGCCGAGCGGCTGAAGGACGGTGAGCGCACGATCGCCGACTCGCGCGAGGCGACCGTGGTCTTCGCCGACCTCGTCGGGTTCACGGCGTTCGCCCGGGAGCGGACGCCCGAACAGGTCGTCGAGCTGCTGAACGAGGTGTTCACCTGGATGGACGAGCTGGCCGACCGGTTCGGGCTGGAGAAGATCAAGACCATCGGTGACGCCTACATGGCGGTGGCCGGCCTGCCGACACCGCGCGACGACCACGTGGACGCCGCGGCGGAGCTGGCGCTGGCGCTCGTCGACACCATGCCGGCGTTCCCGGGCGACGGTACGCAGCCGGCGCGGATGCGGGTCGGGATCGACACGGGGCCGGTCGTCGCCGGGGTGATCGGCCGCCGCAAGTTCAGCTACGACCTGTGGGGCGACACCGTCAACACGGCGAGCCGCATGGAGTCCACCGGCGTGCCCGGGCGCGTCCAGGTCACCGCACGCGTCGTCGACGCGCTGGACGACCGCTACGTCTTCGAGCCACGCGGCGAGATCGAGGTGAAGGGCAAGGGGCGCATGCGGGCGTGGTTCCTCGTCGGACGTCGCGACGGTGCGGGATCGTCCCGGAACGAGGAGGGATCCCGACCGCTCCACCCCGGCGGCCGGTGAGATCACCTCCCGACGTCTCAGAGCTCGTCGAGGGTCGCGAGCGCGAAGGCGACCACCTCCCCGTCTGACATCGCGCGCCCCCGCTCCCGGGCGGCGTCGAACGCCTCCT
>CAZADJ010000483.1:0-1564 GCA_964483845.1 uncultured Actinomycetota bacterium
GGAGGCTCGGATGGACGTCTCGTCGCCATCGTGGCGGATACCTGCGACGACCCGCGGGCGCGTGCTCGTGCTCGCCGCGCTGGTCGTGACCGTGGGGCTGCTCGTGCTGGTCGTCACCGGCCGAGGCGGGCCGCCGACGATCGTGCTCACCTCGGCCGGGCCGGGTGCGGCGGAGACGGCCGCGGCGGACGACGCCGACGTCGCCCGGCTCCAGGCCCTCAACTTCGAGTTCGAGCTGACCGACGGCGCACGGTTCGCGGCCGGCGAGGCCACGGCGTGGCGGCTCGAGCCGCCCGCCGACCTGCGTGGCGCGGCCGCCGCGCTGGCGGAGGGTCTCGGGCTGGACGAGCCGACCGCGACCCCGGACGGCGGCTTCACGGTCGGCGGGGACGGGGAGGGCCCCACGCTCTGGGTCTCCCCGTCGGGCGAGTGGTCGTTCAGCGACCACACCGTGATCGAGCGCGTCGACTGCGCGGACGCGCCCGCCGAGCCGGGTGAGCCCATCCCCGTGGAGCCCGACGAGGGCGCGGGCGAGAGCGGATCCTCGGTGACAGGGGAGACCGGATCCTCGGGAGGCGGAGAGGACGGATCGCCGGGGGCCGGGCAGGACACCGACGTCCCGACCGAGGAAGAGCCGGACCTGGTCGTCCGGGAACCCGGCCCGTGCCCCGAGCCGACCCCGCCCGCTGACGTGCCCGACGCCGACGAGGCCCGTCTCCTCGCCGAGCAGCTGTTCACCGACCTCGGCGTCGCCGCGCCCACGTTCACCGAGGTCCACGCGGACGAGTGGGGTGCCTGGGCGAACGGCTCCGTCCCGGTCGGCGGCCGGGCGACCGACCTCACCGTCTCGGCCGGCTTCGGCGGCGGGGGTGCGCTGGTCGCCGCCAACGGCACGCTGGCCCGCCCGGTGGAGGTGGCCGACTACCCGACCGTGGACGCGCAGACCGCGGTGGAGCGCCTCGGAGGCGGTGGCGAGATCGCCGTCGCGACCACGACCGTCGAGGAGCCCGCGGTCGCCGAGGACGACCGGGCGGGCGACGAGCCCGTGAGCTCGCCGGACGACCCGGTCTCGGACGAGGGCGACACGCCGGCGCCCGGACCCGACGCGGAGCCCGAGACCGTCGTCGTGCGCCTGGTCGCCGCCGAGGAGACCCTCGTGACGCAGTACGGGACCGACGGAACGGTCTGGCTGCTGCCCGGGGTGCGGTTCACCGACGACGACGGCGGTGTCTGGCAGACGGTGACCGTCGCCGAGGGCTTCATCGAGTTCGCCGAGCCGGAGCCGCTGCCCGAACCGCTCCCGGCCGAGCCGGCCCCCGAACCACCTCCCGCTGACGTGGGGGACGAGGATCCGGGCCACGACGGCACGCCGGATCCGGACGTCGAGGCGCTGGCGGAGGAGGTGATCGGTCTCTCCGAGGCGGAGGCGGTCGACCACGTCGCCGCGGCCGGTGCGGTCGCCCGGGTCGTCCACCGCGACGGCGAGGACCTGCCGGTCACCGACGACCTCCGCCGCGACCGCGTGAACCTCCACATCGAGGACGGGATCGTCGTGCGCACCACG
>CAZADJ010000484.1:0-1561 GCA_964483845.1 uncultured Actinomycetota bacterium
TCGGATCCGCTTCGTTCACGGGCCCCTCCTCGCGTGGATGGCGGCACGCTAACACTCCCATCACGGGAGTCTCCCGTGCGTCGGATAGCGGGTCGTTCTCTCCGCTTGACGTAGCAGCCGATCCCGTCGTCGCGCGAGCAGCCAGGTACCGGAGAATTCGAGGGCAGGACGTCACGGCGACTATCGGGGATATCGACATCCGCTCCCTCAGTTCGTCACTTCGGCATGAGCCTCTCCATGTCGTTGACGTGGGTGGTGGGGCAGGTCACCAGGCGATCCGTCTCGCACGACTGGGCCATCGCGTGACCCTCGTCGACCCGTCACCTGAGATGCTGCGTTCTCGAGGTCCGGCTCGAAGCGGTCACGAGCCACCGGAACCGATGCGCCGGTCACGACGGCGAGTAGGGTCGGCGACCGACCGCAACGCGGAGCGGGGAGCCGTGCAGGGCCTGACGATCGACGCGGAGCTAGCCCGCGATCGCCTCGAGGCCGCTGGTGACCGGGTGGTCGCGATGCTGCGGTCGGGTGTGGACGGCGAAGCGGCGGTGCCGGGGCTCGACTGGACGGCGGGGGAGTGCGCGGCCCACCTCGTGACCGCGCTACGGGCGGCCACCGGGTATGCGCGAGGCGAGCCGGCACCCGTCGCGACCCCCGCGGAGCTCGCCGACGTCAACGCCGAGCGGGTTGCCGACCTCGACGACCGTGACTCCAGGCCACTCGCCGAGCTGCTCGAGGAGGCCTGCGTCGGCCTGCTCGGCGAGCTTCGGGAACGCCGTCCCGACCAGCCCGTCGAGTGGTACCAGCGCGAGGCGGACCTGGACCTGGCGGCGATGACCTGCGTGATGCTGACCGAGCTGCTGGTCCACGGCCTGGACATCGCCCGCAGCGCCGGCCGACGGTGGTCCATCGAGCCGGGCGACGCCCGCCTGGCGATCAGCGGGGCGCTGCCGCTGCTGCCCTCGTACGTCGATGCGCAGGCCGCCGCCGGCCTCGATGCTCGATACGAGCTGCGGGTGCGCGGCGGCCCCCGTGTCGGGCTGCGGTTCACCGCGGGCGACCTCAGACTCGAGGTGCCCTCGGGCGCGCCGGTGGACTGCCACGTGTCCGTCGACCCGGTCGCCTACCTGCTGGTCGCCTACGGGCGACGGGGCCCGTGGCCCGCCATCCTCACCGGCAAGCTCGTCGCCTGGGGCCGCAAGCCGTGGCTCGGCATGCGGTTGGTGGCCCTGTTCCAGCGCCCCTGACACCGAGGTCAGCTGCCCCTGCGGTCAAGCCGGATCCGGAGGTGGTGCGACGCACGGAGAACGCTGCGGAGACCAGACGTCGCGCGCGGTTCGAGAAGCAGACCGCGGTGATGTGAGCCCGGGCTCCGCCGTGGAGGACCGTCACAGCTGACAGCAGAAGGTCGGGTCCGCGCGCGGATCCCCGCGTGGCGGAGCGCGTGCGTCACCTAACGGCCCGCTGAGTAGAGGACTAGGTTCAGCGAGGTCGGCCCAATGGGAGGAACCCGTGCGATTCGGGATCGCGCCGCCGAATTGGGGACCATTCGGTGATCCGCGTG
>CAZADJ010000485.1:0-1559 GCA_964483845.1 uncultured Actinomycetota bacterium
GCGCGCCGCCGAGCTGCGCTTCGACGTGATCGCGGTCCGCTTCGACGGCGCGGACCCGGTCATCGAGCACCTGGAGGCGGCCTTCTAGCGGATCAGGCCCCGTCGCGGGAGAGCCAGACCGACGAGCTCCCCGGCTGCACGGTCAGATCCACCACCCCGCGCAGCTCCCCGACGAGCGCGTCGAGATCGAGTTCGTCCCGCAGGCGCTGTCCGAAGCGTTCGACGTGGCCGTGAGCGTCGTAGCGGGTGCGGTTGAACCGGCGGTCCACCGCCGCCTGGATCCGTCGCCGTGCCGGCTGGAACAGCGCGGCGACGGCGAGCGTGGACGCCGCGATCACGAGGTCCCCGGACCCCTGGCCGCTCACCAGCCGTAACCCGGCGCCGAGACCCACCGCCGCGACGGCGTACGTCCCGCTCAGCACGATCGTGAGCAGGCCGTAGCTGATCGTACGGCTGAGGATGCGGTCGATGTCGTACAGGCGGTAGCGCAGCACCGCGATGCCGACGCCGACGGGGAGGCCAGCGAACCCGGCGAAGAACATGACCGTGCCCACCACCCCGATCGTCCCGCTGGCGTCGGGGAGGAACACCTCGTTCAACGGCAGGAAGACCAGCAACAGGCCCGCCGGCAGCGCCACCCACTTGAACTGACGACGCTCGGCCGCCGTCGCGCGCCGGAAGCGGAGGACGACGGCGGCGCCGATCGCGACGACGATCGGGAGGAACAGCGGATCGATCAGACCGGCAACACGCGTCAACGTCCGCAGCGCGCCGGGGACGCCGAGGGGGTTGTCGATCTCGGGGAACGACGTCAGAGGCCCCGGGCTCAGCACCTCCACCAGGGTGAGCACGGCGACGGCCGCAGCGAGCGCCCCGACGACGATCCGCCACCGCGGCGACAACAGGCGCCCGTCGGGGAAGACGAGGGGGAGGTACATGGTCACGAGCACGAAGGGAGGGAGGAACAGTACCCCACCGACGAGCCCCGCCCACTGCGCGAGCGCTGTCTCCACGGCCCCGGTCAGGACCGCGTGGTGCGCGTAGCCGTGCGCGAGCGCGACGACGGCGAACAGCCACGCGGCGACCAGGAACAGCCACCCGATCGGGTGCCGGGGACGCCGCGTCGCCACGACCGCGCCGACCGTGGCGAACGCGACGTAGATCGCGAGGAAGCCGTACTCGGCCGCCAGGGGATCGTCCTGCGGACCGCCGTGGGGCGTCGCGACCACGCTCGGCGCGTACCTGGCCGCTGCGAGCGCGATCAGCACCGAGGTCGACCACAGCGCCGCAACGGCAAGGGGCACCCCTCGTCGGTGGTCCGCCTGCGGTGTGTCCACCCCCTGAGCGTGGCGGAGGCGCGTTCCGACAGCGTTACGGAACTGCACGCTCGTCGGTGTGCGCCGGTACGCCGGTCATCCACAGGCGCGCCGGATCGGATCCCGGCTCTCGTCCGCGGGTCCGTACGTTCGGGATATCGACGAGCGGAGCGGCGGTGCTGGCCACGGTGACGACCGTCGCGCTGGTCGGGCTCGAGGCCAGGCGGGTGCGGGTCGAGTGCG
>CAZADJ010000486.1:0-1559 GCA_964483845.1 uncultured Actinomycetota bacterium
TCGCGATCCTCCGCTACCGCCTGTACGAGATCGATCGGGTCATCAGCCGGACGGTCTCGTACCTCGTGGTGACCTCGATCCTGGTCGGCGTCTACGTCGGACTCGTCCTCCTCCTCCAGCGTGCGTTCGCGCCGCTCATCGCAGGGTCCGATCTCGTCGTGGCTGCCTCGACGTTGGCGGTGGCGGCCGCCTTCGGTCCGGTGCTGCGCCGGGTGCAGGACCTCGTGGATCGGCGGTTCAACCGCCGTCGCTACGACGCGGCGCGGATCATCGAGTCGTTCAATCACCGGCTCCGAGACGAGGTCGATCTCGATGCGCTCGCTGCGGAACTCGACACCGCCGTGCGACGCACGATCCAGCCCGCCACCGCCTCCATCTGGCTCGCCCCGGCGGGATCGGCGTGAAGCCCGGGCCTCTCGCCGTCGACGTGAGCGGGGCGACCGGTCCGCAGACCGGGATCTCCGCCCACAGCCCCCGCTGGGCGTGGCTCGTCTCCGGCACCGCCGGTGTGCTCTGCATCGCACTCACCGCCGCCGGCCTCGTGATCGGTGGGACCGGCTCTCTCCCGTGGATGCCCGGTCTGGTCGTCTCGATCGCCGTCGCGACCTTGCTCGTCGCGAGACGCCCGAGCAACCCCATCTCATGGATCTTGCTCGCCAGCGCACTCCTCGGATCCGTGGCCGCTTTCGGGTTCGCCTTCGAGCACGTCGACGACGTCCCGGCGATCGGTCTGTGGGCCGCCTGGCTGGGGAACGCGGTCGTCGTCGTCAACACCATCGGCCTGACCGGCGCGGCGCTGCTGCTCTTCCCGGACGGCTCGCTCCCGTCCCTGCGCTGGCGGTGGTTCGCGCGCGGCCTGTGGACGGTCATCGCCTTCTGCGCGGTCAGCTTCGCGCTGCTCCCCGGACGCGCGCATCCTCGATCAGGGGTGATCACCCGTCCGCGTATCCGGGGGACGGGTGCAGGCAGCACCCGCGGTCACCGGTCCCGGCCCCGACCGCTGAACATCGCATCCCCGAGGCCGCGGGCGAGACGCCCGGCGGTCCGCGGTACCTGCACGCTGGAGCGGATCGACAGGAGCTTGGCATCGAGGTGGTCGAGGAGTGCCTCGATGCCGTGTAGCGCCACGGTCCGGTAGTAGCGGTCGAGGATCCGAAGTGTCAGCGGGGTCACCGCGTTGAGCCACATCGGCGCCAGCCGGGCCTCCCAGCGGTAGCTGGCGAAGGTGATGTCGTCGAGCGAGTCGAGCTCCCAGCGTCCGAGCCCCTCGACCGCACCTTCGCTGGCCCACTCGATCACGTCGGGAGGCTCGGTGCGCACGATCCCGGCGTCGATCAGCATGGTGTACGGCGGCGACGATCGGAAGCCCGCCCGCATCCGGGTGGCCTCGTCCTCGTCGTCGACAACGGTCATGTTGCGCGCCTCCGGCCAGCCCGAGGCCCAGTCCTGGGGGCGCTGAAGCGCGGAGAACAGCGCCGTCGTCGACGCGTCGGTCTCGAAGCGCGTGGTGAAGAGGTAGGTCGCCATCTGCCGCCTCCCGGACGGTCGCTCACACGTGT
>CAZADJ010000487.1:0-1551 GCA_964483845.1 uncultured Actinomycetota bacterium
GGCCGCCGTGGCCGGGCCCGGTGCGTGGTGTCGATGGAGTGCGTGAGTGCCGCGTACGGCACGGAGCCACCCCATCGACGGTTGGAGGGGTGTGGCAGGTGATCGATGGGGTGCGTGAGTACCGCGTACGGCACGGAGCCACCCCATCGACGCGGTCGGATCGGGACGCCGGGTGCGGGGCGTGTTGGCGCGGGTCGGGCCCCGCTCGCTACGCTCCACGGGAGAGCAACGGCGCTCCGACCTCCGGGGCGCCGTTCGTGCGTCTCCGGCTCGGAGCAGCAGGTCGGAGCAGCGCCGGTGCCCGTCAGGCCCCGCTGCCGCAGGAGACGCGACCATGATCTCGCACGACTCCCCCCTCGGACGCCACGCCGTCGGCTGCTACGACCCGCGTTTCGAACGTGACGCCTGCGGCATCGGGTTCGTCGCCCACGTGGACGGCGTGGCCCGGCGCGAGATCGTCGAGCTCGGGCTCGAGGGGCTCCGGGGCGTGAAGCACCGTGGGGCGGTCGCCGCCGACGCGAAGAGCGGCGACGGCGCGGGCGTGCTGACCCAGGTCCCCCGGCAGCTCCTCGCCGAGGAAGCCGAGCGGCTCACGGGTCGGACCGTGGAGGCCGACCGCCTCGGCGTGGCCTTCCTCTTCCTCGACGCCCGCGAGGACGATGGCGGGCGCGCCGCGCGCGATACCGCGCGGCAGCACGTGGTGGCGGCCTGCGAGGCCGAGGACCTGACGGTCGTCGCGTGGCGTCCGGTCCCGGTCGTGCCCGACGCGATCGGCGAGATCGCGGCGCGGACCATGCCCCACCTCGTCCAGGCCATCCTCGAGCACCCGGAGGGGTGGGACGAGGTGACGGCGGAGCGGGCCGCCTTCCGGGGTCGGCGCCGGGCACGGATCGACGCCCTCGCGGACGGGGTGCGCTACTACGCGGCGTCGTGGTCGTTCCGGACGGTGACCTACAAGGCGCTCTGCGCCGGCCAGGACCTCGGTGCCTTCTACCCGGACCTCGCCGACCCGCGGTTCGCGTCGGCGTTCACGATCTTCCACTCGCGGTACTCGACCAACACCGCGCCGACGTGGGAACGGGCGCAGCCGTACCGGATGCTGTGCCACAACGGTGAGATCAACACCATCGCCGGCAACGTCAACCTCATGCGCGCACGGGAGTCCGACCTCGGCGCGGACTGGATCGAGCCGGAGATCGTCCGTCCGGTGATCGAGTCCGACCAGTCCGACTCGGCGCGGCTGGACAACGCCGTGGAGTTGGTCGCCCGTGGGGGCCGCGACGTGCGCCACGCCCTGGCGATGCTGGTCCCGGCGGTGTGGGAGGGGCAGCGCGCCACCGACCCCGACGTCCGGGACTTCTACCGCTACCACTCCTGTCTCGTGGAGCCGTGGGACGGACCCGCCGGGCTGATCTTCACCGACGGCCGGCGGGTCGGAGCCACCCTGGACCGCAACGGGCTCCGGCCGCTGCGCTACCTCGTCTGCGAGGACGGGATCGTGATCGCCGCGTCGGAGGTCGGGGCGGTGCGCAGCGCCGATCACGGCGAGGT
>CAZADJ010000488.1:0-1550 GCA_964483845.1 uncultured Actinomycetota bacterium
GCGAAGGTCGAGAAGCTGCTCGGCGTGGAGAACCTGTACGAGTCGGTGAACACGCCGCTGATCCACCACCTCAACAACTCCATCAAGGCGAAGGAGCTGTACCGCCGCGATCAGGAGTACATCGTCTCCGAGGGTCAGGTGAAGATCGTCGACGAGCACACCGGTCGGGTGCTCGAGGGACGGCGCTACTCCGAGGGGCTCCACCAGGCGATCGAGGCCAAGGAGGGGGTGGCGATCAAGGCGGAGAACCAGACGCTGGCCACGATCACCCTCCAGAACTACTACCGGATGTACGACAAGCTCGCGGGCATGACCGGCACCGCCAAGACCGAGGAGGCCGAGTTCCTCGAGATCTACGACCTCGGCGTCGTCGTCGTCCCGACCAACGAGCCGGTGATCCGCGAGGACAAGTCCGACCTGATCTACAAGACGGAGAAGGCGAAGTTCTCCTCCGCCGCCGACGACATCGCCGCACGGCACGAGAAGGGCCAGCCGGTGCTCGTCGGCACCGTCTCGGTGGAGAAGTCCGAGCGGCTGTCGGAGATGCTCAAGCGACGTGGTGTGCCGCACGCGGTGCTGAACGCGAAGCACCACGCCAAGGAGGCGCACATCATCTCGCAGGCCGGCCGCATCGGGGCGGTCACCGTCGCCACGAACATGGCCGGTCGAGGCGTCGACATCCGGCTCGGCGGCAACCCCGAGGACATGGCCAAGGACGAGGTGAAGAAGCTCGGTCCCGATGTCGACGAGGACGAGGCGGAGCGGGTCTTCGAGGAGAAGTTCGCCGAGCTGAAGAGGTCGTGCCGCGAGGAGGGCGACCGCGTCCGCGAGCGGGGCGGCCTGTACGTGCTGGCGACCGAGCGCCACGAGTCACGGCGGATCGACAACCAGCTCCGCGGGCGGTCGGGACGGCAGGGCGACCCCGGCGAGTCGCGCTTCTTCCTCTCCCTCGAGGACGACCTCATGCGGCTGTTCAACGCCGAGGCGGTCGAGCGCATCATGACCCGCCTGAAGGTCCCCGAGGACGTCCCGATCGAGCACAAGCTCGTCACGCGCGCGGTCCAGAACGCCCAGGCGCAGGTGGAGTCGCGCAACTTCGACATCCGCAAGAACGTGCTGAAGTACGACGACGTGCTGAACCGGCAGCGTGAGGTCATCTACAGCCAGCGCCAGAAGCTGCTGGAGGGCGACCCCGGCGACGTCGAGCACGTCGCCTCCGGCTACCTCGAGGAGGCCCTGATCGCGCTCGTGGACCGCCACGCGCCGGAGGGGGTCTACCCCGAGGAGTGGGAGCTCGGGATGCTGAGGACCGACCTCGAGCAGATCTACCCCACGAGGGTCGAGCTCGACGGGATCGATCCGCTCGGCATCGATCGCGAGCAGCTGATCGAGGACATCCTCGAGGACGCCTTCGAGGTGTACGAGCAGCGCGAGGAGGAGGTCGGGCCCGAGGTGATGCGCGAGGTGGAGCGGCGCATCATCCTCACCATCGTCGACCGCAAGTGGCGCGAGCACCTCTACGAGATGGACGCGCTGCGCGACGGCATCGG
>CAZADJ010000489.1:0-1543 GCA_964483845.1 uncultured Actinomycetota bacterium
GTCTCGAGCTCGGGAGTGGCGACCGCGTGCTCGACGTCGCCGCGGGCAGCGGCGCTCTCAGCATCCCCGCCGCCCGCGCCGGCGCCGAGGTCCTCGCGACCGACATCGCGCCGGGGATGATCGAGCGGCTGCGGGCCCGCGCGAGCGCGGAGGGCCTGACCAACCTCGAGGCGCGGGTGATGGACGGCTGCGACCTCGACCTGGACGACGGCACGTTCGACGCCGCCGTCTCCCAGAACGGCGTCTCGCTCTTCCCCGACGCCGCGCAGGGGCTGCGTGAGCTCGCCCGTGTGACCCGACCCGGCGGGCGCGTGCTCGTCTCGGCGTTCGGTGCCCTCCAGCGGGCCGAGTTCGTCACCTTCTTCGTCGGCGCCCTCGACGCCGCGATCCCCGCCTTCGAGGGCTTCCCGGGCGACGGCCCGCCGCTACCGTTCCAGTTCGCGGACCCCGACCGGCTCCGCAGCGCGCTCGGTGCGGCGGGCCTCCGCGAGGTGGAGGTCGAGACGGTGACCTGGGAGATGGACTTCCGGTCGGCCGGGCACTTCTGGGAGGCGGTCACGAGCAGCAACCCGATCGGGGCGCAGATGGTCGGCGACCTCACCGACGAGCAGCGCACGCAGGTCCGCCAGGTGATGGACGGGATGCTGCGCGAGCGCTCCGGCGGGGGCCCGGGCGCCCTCCTCACCACGGAGATGAACATCGCCGTCGGCGTCCGCTGACGACGTCACGACCCCACCCACGGGAGCGCAGGAGGAAGCCATGCCGACGATCACGGCGACACGTCCACGTTGGGGCGCGCTCGGTCCCGCCGCCGCACCGGTGGTCATGCTTGCCGCGGCCATCGCCCACCCCTACCTCGCGGGCCGGCTCCCCAACGAGGAGGCGGTCGCTGCGGCGGTCGTCGCCGACCCCGCCAGATGGGCGGCGGCGCACCTCACCCACGCGGTCGCCTCCGCGGCGGTCATCCTCGCCTTCCTCGCGTTGCGCAGCTACCTGCGCGACGCCGGGGAGGAGCGGTGGAGCGGTCCCGCGCTCGTCTTCGTCGTCCTCGGGAGCACGTTCTACGCGGTGCTACCCGGCATGGAGTTCGCTCCGCTCGCGGCGGTGGAGATCGGCGCCGACGTGTCGGCGGCTCAGGCCGCGATCGAGAACTGGTTCGTCCTGGTGCTGGTCAGCGGGGCGGTCCTCTTCGCGCTCGGCGCGTTCGGCTTCGCGACGGCGGTGTCGCGGGTGACGGTCCTGGGTACGACCGTGAGCCGTGTCGTCGCCGGCGCGCTCGTCGTGATGGCGATCGCGCGCTTCGTGCCGCTCGCCGCGGTCCAGTTCCACGTGCAGACGCTGGCCAGCGCCGTCGCCCTGTGGCCGCTGGCCTACGCGATGTGGCGGGAGCCGGCGGCGTCGCCGACGGGCCCGTGGCACCGGGTCGCGTCGGGGGTGTGATCGCCTCCGGTCGGGCCGTGCGGCATCACTCGCGCGGCGGGTACGCCTCGCGCGTGTAGCGCACGTACGGGTCCCACATCAGCCACTCGTCGATGCCGTGGTC
>CAZADJ010000490.1:0-1529 GCA_964483845.1 uncultured Actinomycetota bacterium
CGGGTCAGGGCACCGTCGACGAGGCGTGTGATGCCGCGTGGGTTGGCGTCGCGCAGGGCGTCGGGCAGCAGCGCGTCGGGGGTGTCCTGGTAGGCGACCGGACGGAGGAACCGGCGGATGGCGGTCGCGCCGACCGAGGTGTGCAGCGGGGCGGTGGTCGCCGGGTAGGGCCCGCCGTGGTGCATCGCGTAGGTGACGGCCACACCGGTGGGGTAGCCGTCGTGGATGATGCGGCCGGCGACCTCGACGAGCTCCGCCTGGAGGGCACGCACCTGGTGGGTCTCGTCGGGCTGGGCGTGGATGGTCGCGGTCAGCGAGCCGTCGAGCTCGGAGGCGAGGGTGACGGCGTCGTCGGGGGCGTGGCGCACGATGACGGAGACCGGGCCGAAGTGCTCCTCGGCCAGGGCCGGCTCGGAGCGGAACGTGGACGCGTCGACGGTGATCAGCGACGGCGAGCAGACGAACCCGTCGTCGCCGGCGCCGCCGGCGACGACCACGTCCACCCCCTCGAGCCCGGCGCTGGCGTCGAGCTGGGCGGTGAAGGTGTCGCGGATGCGCTCGTTGAGCATCGGGCCCGCCGGCTGCTCGGCGAGGCGTTCGGCGAGCGCGACGACGAAGCGGTCGCCGTCGTCGCCGTCGGGGACGAACACCAGCCCCGGTTTGGTGCAGAACTGGCCGGTGCCCATCGTCATCGAGGCGACGAGCCCCTCGGCGATCTCCTCACCCCGGGCGGCCAGCGCGCCGGCGGTGACGAAGATCGGGTTCAGGCTGCCCATCTCGGCGTAGACGGGGATCGGTTCGTCACGGGTCGCACCGAGCTCGTGCAGCGCCCGTCCAGCCCGCAGCGAGCCGGTGAACCCGACCGCCCGGACCTCGGGAGCGGTCACCACCGCCGCGCCGACCTCGTTGCTGGTGCCTTGGATCAGCGAGAACGTGCCCGCCGGCGCGCCCACCGCCTCCACGGCGTCGTTCACCGCACGCGCGGCGAGCTCGTCGGCGCCCGGGTGGGACGGGTGCGCCTTGTACACGACCGGACAACGGGCGGCCAGCGCCGAGGCCGTGTCCCCGCCGGTCGCGGCGAACGCGAACGGGAAGTTGGACGCACCGAAGACCCCCACCGGCCCCACCGGCACCAGCAGACGGCGCACGTCCGGGCGGCCCGCATCCGGGTCGGCCGGGTCGATGACGGCGTGCACGTAGGAGCCCTCGGCGACGATGTCCGCGAAGAAGCGCAGCTGCCCGGTGGTGCGGGCACGTTCGCCGGTCAGTCGCGTCGCCGCGTCCAGACCGGTCTCGGTCTCGGCCTGCTCGAGCCACGCGTCACCCAGCCCTTCGAGCGCGTCCGCGACCGCCCGCAGCAGGGCGGCGACGCGGTCATCCGGCCAGGTGCGCAGCTCCGCGAACGCGGTCGCCGCGGCGGCGGTCGCCGCACGCACCTCCTCGACGGTCGCCTCGGTGAAGGCGACGTCGCCGGGCTCGCCGGTGGTCGGATCGACCCACGAGAAGGTGGCCTCACCGTCGACGGTCTC
>CAZADJ010000491.1:0-1524 GCA_964483845.1 uncultured Actinomycetota bacterium
GGACCGACGGGGTCAGTGCTCGTCGTAGTGACCGTCGTGTCCAGCGTGGCGGTGACCGTCGTGGACGTAGTCGGTGTGTCCGTCGTGTGCGACGTGCTCGTGGCCGCAGTCGGGACCGTGCTCGTGCGGGTGCTGGTCGTGGACGGCGTGGTGGTCGGCTTCGCACTCGACCACCTCTCCGTCGACCACCCGGTGGGTGTGACCCTCGTGCAGGTAGTCGACGTGGTCGCCGTGTTCCACGGCGACGTGACCGCAGTCCTCGCTGTGCGTGTGCGGATGTGGGGCGTGCGTCGCGTGCTCGGTCGCGGTGCTCACGGTCGTCCCTCCTGGGCGTGGGTGACGGTGTCCTTGGCGATCCGGGCGACGTGCTCGTCGGCGAGCGCGTACACGACCTCGCGGCCCCGCCGGGTCCCGGCCACCAGGCCGGCGTCGCGCAGGACGCCGAGGTGGCGGGAGACCACCGGCTGGATCTCACCGAGCAGGTCGACGAGCTCGTGGACGCATCGCGGCGACGCGTCCAGGGCAATGACCACCGACAGGCGGAGCGGGTGCGCCAGCGCCTTCAGCAGGTCGACGGCCGGCTGGACGGCGACGACCGCCGCTCCGCTGGCTGCCACGTCACTCATATACCGCTCATGATATATACGATGATCGTTATGTACAAGCGGGTCACGCCGGAGCATGATCTGCACGCACCGACTGGGAGGTAGGCATGGCCACGGACTTCACCATCGCTCTGGAGGACCGACCGGGGACGCTGGCTGACCTCGGGGAGGCGCTCGGCGGCGCCGGGGTGAACATCGGCGGGCTGTGCGGCTTCCCGTCGGAGGGCGTCGGGATCATCCACGTGCTCGTGGACGACGCGGACGCCGCGCGGCGGGCGCTCACGGACGCCGGGCTGGACGTCCGCGACGAGCGCGAGGTGGTCGTCGTCGACTGTCCCGACGAGCCCGGCGCGTTCGGGCGGCGAGCACGACGGATCGCCGACGCCGGGGCGAACATCGACCTGGCCTACCTGGCGACGGGGACCCGTCTGGTGTTCGGTGGCGACGACGCCACCGCCATCCGCGCCGCCCTGAGCGGCGCGTAGCCCCGCCTTCAGCCTCAGCGCCGCGGGGGGACCGGGACACGGTCGAGGTCGGTCGCCGCGACCACGTCGTCGAACACGGCGCGGGCCTCCTCGAGGAACGCCGAGACATCCGGGTAGCGCTGCGAGTAGTGGGTCAGCACGAGCCGCCGGACCCCGGCCTCCGCGGCGATGCGCGCCGCCTGCGCCGCCGTCAGGTGGCCGTACTCGCGCGCGAGGTCGGCGTCGGACTCCAGGAACGTCGCCTCACAGACGAGCAGGTCGGCGTCCGCGGCGAGCTCGAACGCCGCGTCGCAGAGGCGGGTGTCCATGACGATGGCGAAGGCCTGACCCCGCCGCGGCTCGCTCACCTCCTCCAGGGTGACGCGCTCCCCGTCGACCTCGAGGTGGCCCTCGGCCTGGAGACGGCCGATCTCGGGTCCGCGGATCCCCCGGGC
>CAZADJ010000492.1:0-1518 GCA_964483845.1 uncultured Actinomycetota bacterium
GGTCGTGCCAGTGTGAGCCGAGTGTGGCTGCGAGGACCGAGGTCGCGTGGTCGTCATCGTGATCACGGGACCAGTCGAGGGCGGCCCGGAGGTTCTCGCGCTCGGTGGCGAGGCGCTCGAGCCAGGTCCAGCGGTCCGGGTCGTGGAGGTGTTCCTCGGCCTCTTCGGCGAGTCGTAGGTAGTGGTCGCGGTGGCGGCGGCGCACGGTCTCGGCTTGGTCGGTCTCGGTCAGGCGATCGCGCGCGTACGCGCGCAGGGTCTCGAGTATCCGGTTACGGATCTTGCCGCCGACATCGACGGTGGCGACCATCGACTTGTCCACGAGGCTCGTGAGCAGGTCGAGCACGTCGAACTCGTCGATCCCGTCGCCGGCGCAGATCTCCTCGGCGGCCTCGAGGGTGAACGAGCCGGCGAAGACCGCCAGCCGGACGAAGAGCTGACGTTCGGCCTCGTCGAGGAGCTGGTAGGACCAGTCGATGGTCGCGGCGAGGGTCTGCTGGCGGGGGAGTGCCGTGCGGCTCCCGCCGGTGAGCAGACGGAAGCGGTCGTCGAGCCGTTCGGCGAGGCGTTCGAGGCCGAGGACGCGGACCCGGGCGGCGGCGAGCTCGATCGCGAGCGGGATCCCGTCGAGCCGCCGGCAGATGCGTGCGACGACGGGCAGCGTCTCCCCGGAGGTTTCGAAGTCCGGGGCAGCCGCCTGTCCGCGCTCGACGAACAGGCGCACCGCGTCGGCCTCCGCGACGCCGGGCTCGTCTGTGTCCGGGAGGGTGAGCGAGGGGACCTGCCAGATGCGCTCCCCGGCGATCCCCAGCCCCTCGCGGCTCGTCGCCAGCACGTGGAGATCGCGGCAGGAGCGCAGCAGCCGATCCACCAGACGCGCAACCGCGGCTAGCAGGTGCTCGCAGTTGTCGACGACGAGCAGCATCTCCCGGTCGACGAGGTGCGCGGTCAGCTGCTCCTCGATCGCGCCCTCGTCGTCCTCCTCGCGTTCACGGATCCCGAGGGCGGCGGCGACCTCGCGCGGCACCGCCTCCGGATCGGTGACCGCCGCGAGCTCGACGAACCAGACCCCGTCGGGGAACCCCGTCGCGAGCTGGGCGACGGCCTCCAGTGCGAGCCGCGTCTTGCCCGACCCGCCGACCCCGGTCAGGGTGACCAGCCGGTGGTCGCGCACGAGATCGACCACCTCCGCGAGCTCCCGCTCGCGGCCCACGAAGCTGGTGGGCTGGACCGGCAGGTTGTTCGGTACGCCCTCCAGGGTCCGCAGCGCCGGGAAGTCCTCCACCAGTCCCGGAGCGAGGAGCTGGTACAGCCGCTCGCGGTGCTCGAGACCCTTCAAGCGGTGCTCTCCGAGGTCGCGAAGCTCGATCCCGTCGGAGAGACTGTCGCGCGCCAGCACCCGGGCGGTCTCGGAGACGACGACCTGGCCGCCGTGGGCGGCCGAGCCGACACGCGCGGCGCGATGGATGTCCAGGCCGACGTAGCCGTCCTCATGGCGCTGCGCCTCACCGACGTGGA
>CAZADJ010000493.1:0-1516 GCA_964483845.1 uncultured Actinomycetota bacterium
GCCGGCTGCGGGGAATCCCGCCTGAACGGGCAATCCGAGGCCGTCATGCGCGACTCGGCCGGCGTGACGATCGTCGAGAACCAGGGGCCCGGCTGGGACTCCACCTCGGCGTGGACACGCTCCCGCGATCCCGTCGTGCGCCTCGGCGAGGCGTCCGGGGAGGACCCGGCCACACGATTCTCCCTGGTCCGGTCGGTGGCACGTCTCGGCGACGGCCGGATCCTGGTGCTGGACAGCCAGGCGGCCGAGGTGCGGTGGTTCGACGAGGAAGGAACCCACCTCCTGACCGCGGGCGGCCAGGGCCGGGGGCCCGGCGAGTTCAACTTTCCGGCTCGATTGATCGTCGCGCCCGGCGACACCGTGGTGGTCGAAGATCGGCCCGGATGGGAGCACGTGCTCTTCACGCCCGAGGGCGAGTTCGTCCGGGAAGACCGGCTGGACGTGGGGACGCTCCTGAGCAGTGGAAGATTCGCGGAATGCGACAGCCGCACGCTGCCCGACCGGTCGCTCCTGATGTGCCAGCACCTCCCCGGCGAGGACTCTTCCCCGGTCGACCCGGGCCCCGGGCGCCTGCGCCGCTTCCTGCAGTTCGTGAGGATCTCCCCGGACCTCGACGAGCAGGACCCCCTCGGTCTGTATGGAGGTATCGAGCAGTGGGGCGTCTCCCACGGCGGACGCACGGAGTTCGTCTTTCACCCGTTCCACGCCCGGACGTTCGTGGCCGCGGGAGGCGAGCCCATGCGGGTGGCGATCGCCACGAACCCCCACTACTCGATCGAGATGTGGACGCCCGACGGGCGCCTCGACCGGATCGTTCGCCGGGGCGATGGCCGGAGGGTGGCGACCGCCGACGAAGCCGGGGAGGCGGAAGAGCGCTTCTTCCGCTTCGTCGGGGAGGACCCGGCGCTGAGGAACCGGATCCTCGCCGAGGTGGAGATCCCCGACAGCCTCCCCGCCGTCACGGACCTGGAGATCGCGCGCGACGGTGGGCTGTGGGTGGGCCGGACGGTGCACCTGCCGAGCGCGACGAGCACGGCCTACGACGTCTTCCGGTCGGACGGGACCTATCTGGGAGAGATGCGGTTCCCGGCCCGGTTCGACCTGCACGAGGTGGGGGAAGACTACGTCCTGGGCGTCCGCCTGGACGAGCTGGACGTCCCCTACGTGGAGCTGTACGCGCTCGACCGCCGGTGAGGCGCGAATCCGCACAGGAGATCGACATGCGTTCGCTGATCGTTCCGCTCGTGCTCCTCGGTGCCGTCGTCGCGGGGGCCTGCGGGGACCTCGTCCCGGAGGGGGAGGCTACGGTTCCCCGCCTCGAGCTGATCGAGGTGGACCGGATCGGCAGCGTGGACGGGCCCGACGCGTTTTCCGACGTGGCCGAGGTCGCGGTGGGCGACGGCGAGCTCTACGTCCTCGAGCGGCAGAGGTCGCAGGTGGTGCGCGTCGGCGCCTCGGGCGATCGGTTGGGGACGTTCGGGAGAGGGGGATCCGGCCCTGGAGAGTTCTCGCGCCC
>CAZADJ010000494.1:0-1515 GCA_964483845.1 uncultured Actinomycetota bacterium
CGATGCCGTGGTCGCCGGTAGCGCGGATCTGCTCGCTGACCTGCTCGCGACGGTCCCAGGCGCGGTACGCGGAGTCCTCCAGCCACGGGACCACCCGCGCGCCGGCCGCCTCGGTCATCGCGATGAACTCCTCGAGCGCCCGGTGGACGATGTCGTACGGGCGTCGGTTGGGGTCGTCGATCCCGAACTCGTCCCGGGCCCAGTGCGACGGGTAGACCATCGGCGCGACGTAATCGACGTGCTTGGCCATCTCCTCGATGTCCTGTGCGATCTCGTGGGCGCGCGTCGCGGCGATGCCGTAGACGGACGCACCGTGCTCGACGCCGTAGGGCGCCAGTCGCTCGTCGGCGGCAGCCGTGAAGTCGACGATGGCCTGCTCCATCGCGCGGTCACCGGCGTCTTCGGGCAGACCGGCGACGACGAGGTTCTCGACCGGGCCGTCCGGGCGGCGGATGTAGTCCCACAGGATCGCGTCGACGCCGGCGGCGGCCGCCTCCTCGGCGACGGCGAGGTTGTACTCGACCACGTCGGGGTGTCCGAAGCTGGTGAAGCCCCCGTAGCCCGCGTAGGGCCCCCCGTCGGGGGTCTGGATCACCATGTCGCGCTCACCGTTCGCCCACGCCCACTCGGCGAGGACGGGGTCGCGGAACGCGACGATGCGGCCGACGACGTGGATGCCGCGCCCGTGCAGCTCGGTGACGGCGGCCCCGAGGTCGAAGATCGCCTCGGCGGCGCCGATCTCGCGGGCGAGGGGGACCTGGCTGTCGTAGGCGATCCCGCCCGACTCGTCCTTGAGGTCGAGCTGGACGGTGTTGATGCGACCCTCCTCGGCCATCTCGAGGATCGGCTCCCGCCACCGTCGGTCGGCCCACCCGTAGAACGACACGTGGACGCCGCGGACCTCGTCGACCCGGACCCGGGAGGGCACCACGAGCTGCTCGACGGCGACCTCGGTGGCGTTCCCGGCGGGGTCGGTGGCCACGACCCGGACGCGGCCGTCGTCGTGGTCGCGTTCGGTCGAGAAGCCACCGTCGTCGTCGACCTCCACCTCGTCGCCCGCGATGACCACGGTCGCGTCGGGCTCGGTCAGCCCGGTGACCAGTGCCGGCTCACCGTCGACGACGGCGGTGTCCGGCGACGTGATCTCGAGCTCCGGGGGCACGGTGTCGACCACGACGCGCCACTCGTGGAGGTGTTCGTGCGTCGGGCCGTCCTCGGGGGGGTCGTCGATCGCGCGGCGGACGGCGACGATCCGCTCACCGTCCTCGAGGGCGTCGCCGGGGGAGTAGACGAGCTCGCCGTCCTCCCGGAGCGATCCGGTCACGGGCTCACCGTCGAGCAGGAACCCGAGGTCGTCGGTCTCGGGGACGCCGGTGGCGGTCACCACGAACTCGAGGTCGTCGAGGTCGGCGGCGGCGACGAGCAGACCGTCCTCGGGTCCGCTGAACGACAGCTCCCGCTCGACCGCCGACGCCGCGGCGTCCTCGGCGGCGGGCTGACAGGCGGCCGCGAGCA
>CAZADJ010000495.1:0-1514 GCA_964483845.1 uncultured Actinomycetota bacterium
GAACGTGTAGTGGATCTGCGCGTAGATGAGCGACTTGTTCCCGTCGACGTGGAGCTGCTCCGCCTCGGGGATCCAGCACGTGCCCACGCCGCAGTTGCTGAGGTGGGACATCGACATCTCGTTGTCGATGCCGTTGGCGTCCAGGCCGAGCGGCGAGTCGATCCAGTCGCCGAGTGCGCCGGTCACCGTGTAGTCGATCGTGTCCCAGATCGTCCCCCACTGGACGCCGTACATGCGGGGGTCGTCCTCGGGGGCGTCGTTCGGCTTGATGAGGCTCGACCACTGGAGGCGCTCCTCGGCGTCCTCCCACGCGCCCTTCACGAACTGCAAGGTGCGTCGATCCTTGTCGAAGGGTCGTTGCTGCCCGCCGATGAGCGTGAACGAGAAGGCCCGGTCCACGAGCTGACCGTGCAGGTCGATGCCCCCGGACCACGAGTCCTTGACGTCCTTCAGCGCTGCACCGACCGCGCGGGTCTCGGGCTCGGAGAACGGCGTGTACGGACGGTACATGTAGCCGAGGCCCGGCCAGTCGCGGTTCAGGTCCATGCCGTTGCCGTTGTAGCGCTGGTAGAAGAAGCCGCCGTCCTGCTTGTCGCCGCGGCGCCAGCCGTCGGGGTTGGAGAGGATGAACCAGACCGAGGAGCCCTCCAGGGCTTCGCCGGCCGTGATCGACTCGTCGGGGATCGTCTCGAGGATCGGGTGGGGGATCTCACCCTCCAGCTCGCAGTTGCCCGGTGACTCGTCACCGTGCCGCTCGCACGACGCCCACGTCGCGAGGTCCTCGATCGCGCGGATCCCGCCCTCGACGCCCGCACGCTCGATGCCGTGGATGGACAGGGCGTACACGAAGTGCTCGCGCTCCTCGATCGGGACCGCCGTGCTCTCCTCGTCGGTCACGCGGATGAGGACCATCGGCGACTTGTCACGGCCGAGATCCTCGGCCGGGAGGCCCGCGCTCAGGCCGTCGCCACGGTCGAAGTCCATGACGGCGGCGAAACGGCCGTCCGGATCGGACAGGTCGTACACCTCGACGAAACCCGGGAACAGCTCGGTCTCGAGGAAGTCGAGACCCGACAGGGTCTCGTCCCACCCGAGGAAGTCGACCGCCCGGCACTCGGCGTTGCCCTTCGCCCACGGCGACTCGCCCGGCGCGGCGGACGGGCTCGGCCAGTGGGCCTGGGGGTCGGGGAACACCCGGCCGCAGAGCTCGTAGGTCTCCATCGAGTCGGCCACCGGGAACGCGGTGGCCTCGGGAGCCGACCCGACGAGCAGCGGCGTCGCCAGCACGACCGCCGCGACCAGGGCGACGAGCGGTCCGCGCCACCGGGTAGACGCGGTCGGGCCGGGCTGCATCAGGTCATCCACGGTCACACCTCTCGGGGGCTCGTCCTGGTCCGCCTCCCCGTCTACTTCGCCGGGGGCGGCCCGGTCTCCTCCCGGCGGCCAGGGACGGTCGGCGACCCCGAGCTCACGCCTCGCCGGACGCGGTGAGTTGCTCGTCGACGAGCGACTCG
>CAZADJ010000496.1:0-1510 GCA_964483845.1 uncultured Actinomycetota bacterium
CCGGTGCCCGGGTGCTGGGGGTGGACATCACCGACGCGTGGTTCGACCACGCGCGTCAGCGGGCCGGGGAGGCCGGCGTGGAGGTGGAGCTCGAGGTGGGCGACGCGGAGGAGCTCCCCGTCGACGACGCGTCTTTCGACGTGGTGCTGTCCGGCTTCGGGGCGATCTTCGCCCCCCGTCACGAGGTCGTCGCCGGCGAGCTCGCCCGTGTCTGTCGGCCGGGCGGCACGATCGCGTTCACCGCGTGGACGGCCGGGGGTCCGAACGACGATGTCTTCTCGGCGATCGTCGATCATCTACCGGAACCGCCCGAGTTCGTCGCGCCCTCGATCCGCTGGGGGGATCCCGACCACGTCACCGAGCTGTTCGCACCGCACGCGGTGACCTTCGTGTTCGAACCTGCCACGCTCCCGGTCGAGTTCGCGTCGATCGACGCCTTCGAGTCGTTCGTGCTGACGAACTCCGGGCCGATCATCGGCGCGAAGCGCGCCCTGGAGGAGCTGGGGCGCTGGTCCGTCGCGCACACCGCGATGCGCGCCGCCATGGAGGCCACGAACGAGGCGGACGACGGCAGCTACCGGGCGACGTGGGACTTCCTGATCGCGATCGGGACCAAGGCGGCGTAGCGATCACCCCGACCGGATCACGACACCGGTTCCGGCGTCGACGCGTCCGTCTCGAGCAGCTGCTCGAGACGGCCCATGCCCTGGCTCATGTTCGACATCATCGGGCGCCGCATCAGCGTCCACAGGAGCCGTCGCCACCCCCGCAGTCGCTCGGTCCGGACCCGCAGCTCGGTGCGGTCCTCGGCCAGCTCGACGAACTCGAAGGTGAACGTCCACGGGCCGAGACCGGGCACGGCGGTCCGGACGGTGAAGTACCGGTACGGGCGCCAGTCGAGGATCTCCTCCACGACCACGCCGCGACCGTGGACGCAGTGGTTCGTCGTCCCCGCTCCGCGGCGCCCGTTCGGGTTGGACTGGTCGATGCGGCTGAAGTCGATCTGCCAGAGCAGCCGCTTCTCCGGCGAGGTCTGGTAGTCCCACAGGACGGGGGCGGCGACCGGGAACTCCCACGCCACCTCGAACTCCGCCTCGTCCGTCGGTACGTACACCCTCCGTCGCTCCTCCTCGATGCGCCAACGCTCGTGCAGATCCTCGACCCAGGCGACCACCTCGCCCACGTCGTCGTACTGCTCGCGGTGCTCCGCCAGCCCGAGCGCGTCGGGGTCCATGTCGAGGGCGCGGACACAGGCGTCGGTGAAGAGCGCGTAGGCAGGCGCGTCCAGCTCCTGCACCACGGTGTTCTTGAGGAGGCGGTGGACGATCACGACGTCACTGCCCGTCAGCTCCTCCGTGCCGGCTACCTCCCGCCTGACGAAACGACCGTGATGGACGACGAACTTCAGGTCGAGCGACGGGATGAGCCTGCAGGCACCGCAGTCGCACCGCGTCGCGCGAGCGACGTCCCGCGAGCGGGAGCGGAAGCCGATGTAGGTCCGCTCGACGGT
>CAZADJ010000497.1:0-1504 GCA_964483845.1 uncultured Actinomycetota bacterium
GGTGGCGACCGACCACGTCGTGCGGGTCGGGGAGGCCGCTGTTCAGCCACAGGCGGGGCGATTCCACGCAGCCGGCGGCCAGGACCACGACCTCCGCGGTGACCTCGTGGGTGTCCCCGGACGTCACATCACGCCACCGCACGCCGGTCGCGACCGGACCGCCGTCCCGCTCCGCGGTCAGGACCTCGGTGACGAACGCATCCGTGACCAGCTCGTAGCCGTCGTGCTCCTCGGCGAGGGGGACGTAGCTGACGTCCGTGGAGCGCTTCGCCGTGCGCGCGAGCGGCTCGCCGCGCGGCTGCCGACAACCCTCGTAGCAGTGACCGCACTGCGTGCACCCCGTCCCGGGTCCGTCGAACCCCGGGGGGAGGATCGCGTTGTACTGCGGGCGCCATCCGGCGCGTGTCACGTCGCGGCCGGGGATCTCGTCCAGGCCGATGCGGTCGGCGCCGTGCAGCGCCCAGGCGTCCTTCGTCGGCAGGCGGGGGTCGCGGATCGCTGGGAGGAGCGCCTCGACGCGCTCGTAGTGGGGGATCAGCTCCTCGTACGGCATCGGCCACCCGCCGCGCTCGACCGCCAGGGGGTAGGCCCGTGGCGAGTTGCCGAAGTAGTGGAGCGTCGTTCCGCCGACGCCGGCGATCTGCTGGACGAGGCCGGCGTCCTCCATCTGCCGCACCCACGGTCCGCGCGACCGGTCGCCGGGTCCCCACCGGAACACCCCGGAGACCGGGTTGGTCATGTCGGCCTCGGAGGCGGTCCAGTCCGCACCGTGGTCGCGGTGGTACGGGCCCGCCTCCAGCTGGAGGACCTGAAGACCCTGCTCGACCAGCTCCTTCGCGACGACCGGACCACCGGCGCCGGCCCCGACGATGACAACGTCCCGGTCCGCCATCACGCACCGTCCCGGGGGTCGGCGGACGCGCTGAAGCCGCTCGGCAACCCCTCGCGGTACCGGTCCAGGCGGTCATCCGAGGGCCCGAGGAACCCCGCCCGGTCCCACTGGGGCAACCGCGGTCCGCCGGGGGCGGCCGGCTCCCCGAGCGCCACGTCGGACCAGTACGCGAACGCCGCGAACGGCAGCACCTGGTTCGCGACCTGGCGGATCGCCGGATCGGCGTCCTTCACCATCGCCTCGAGCGCGGCGCGGCGACCCTCGTCCGTCGTCGTCGCGAACGTCGGTCCGTAGCCGGCCTGGAACGTGTAGGCGTCGAGCACCGCAGCGACCGCCGCCGACGGGGAGCCCTCGGGGAGCGGGGGGAGGGCGCGGTCGAACTCCGCGATGATCCAGCGTCCCACCGGTCCGGTCGTCTCGTCGTCCGGATCGGTCGCGTTCACCGTCTCGACGAGCGCGACGAACGTCGCCTCCACGGTCGGCGGGGTCTGCGCGGCCGCCGCGGTCGACCACGGCTCCCGGTAGAGGGCCGCCGGCACCACCGACAGGAGGGCGGCACCGCCCGTCGCCGTCCCGACCGCCCGCAGGAAGCCGCGTCGATCCATCCGGTCG
>CAZADJ010000498.1:0-1496 GCA_964483845.1 uncultured Actinomycetota bacterium
TTCAGCGCTCCGGCGATCTCCCTGAGCTTGGACACGGCGAAGTTCTTTGCCTGGTGCGCCTCGATGCGGGGCGGCATCGACAGCGCGCCGCCGGTGACGTGCGCGTCGATCACGAACGGCACCTTCGACGCCTTCGCCTGCTCGAGCGCGGCACGGATCCCGGGCACCTCGTCGACGGACACGCCCTCCCCGCCGCAGAGACGCGCGTACGCGCAGAAATCGATGTTGTCGATGGCGAGCGCGTCGTAGTTCGGCGCGAGGCCCGCCTCCTCCATCTCGATCTTCACGAAGCCGAGCTCGGCGTTGTTGAGCACGATGATCCGGATGGGCAGGTCGTACTCGGCCGCTGTCGAGAGATCGTGCAGGCTCATGTTGAACGCGCCGTCGCCCACGAGCGCCCAGACCTCGCGGCCCGGGTACTGGAGTTGCGCGCCGATCGCCGCGGGCAGCCCCACGGCCATGGAGCCGTGGTTGAACGAGCCGATGACGCGCCGGTCGCCGCGGAAGTTCATGAAGTTCGTGGACCAGATGGCCGACGTGCCGGTGTCGACGACGAAGATCGCGTCGTCCGAGGCCACGTCCGAGAGTGTGCGGGCGACGATCTGCGGGTGCATCACCTTGAAGTCCCGCTCGCTGTCGGAGCGCTCGCACTGCTCGCGCTTCCAATCCAGGAACTCCTCGTTCAGCCGGTCGGCGAAGTCGCCTTCCGAGCGGGCCTCGCACGCCCCCGCGAGGTGACGCGCCACCACGCCGACGTCGCCGTGGATGCCGAGCGCGACGGGCACCCGATTCCCGATGTTCTCGGCCCGTACATCCACCTGGATGACGGGCTTGTCGTGCGGAAGGTAGCGCGTGTACGGGAAGTCGGTGCCGAGCATGAGCAGCACGTCCGACTCCATCACCGCGGTGTATCCCGAGGGATTGCCGATCAGCCCGGTGAGGCCGACCACGTTGGGCGCGTCGTGGTCGAAGACGTCCGCCGCGCGGACCGTGTGGGTGATCGGCGCACGCAGGTGCTCCGCCAGCGCGATCACGTCGTCGCGAGCGTCGCGGCAGCCAGCGCCCGCCAGGATCCCCACCGACTCCGCGCCGTCGATCAGCTCGACCGCCCGCTCGAGCACGTCCGCGGGCGGCGTCACCACCGAACGCGTGCGAAACACCCGGTGCACGAAGTCCTGGTTGGCCGCCTTCATCCGCGCGATGTCGGCCGGCAGCTCCACGCGGCACACCGTCCGCTCGTTGAGCGCGATCCGGAGCGCCCGCAGGACCACGCGCGGCGCTTCCTCCGGCGAGCGGATCACCGCCTGATACGTGCAAACGTCCTCGAAGACCTTGGTGAGGTCGACCTCCTGGTGGTACTCGGTGCCGAGGTGCTCCACCGGCACCTGCCCGGTGATCGCCAGCACGGGCGAGCGCTCCTTCCGCGCGTTATAGAGCCCATTCACCAGGTGGAGCGCGCCAGGCCCGACGGTGCTCGCGCACACCCCCAGGTTCTC
>CAZADJ010000499.1:0-1495 GCA_964483845.1 uncultured Actinomycetota bacterium
GCCGTGGACACCGAAGCGGATCGGCTCGTCCGAGGCGGGGAGGAACGCCCTCCTCGTCGGACCCCGATCCCGAACGATGGTCACCTCCGAGCGGTACACGACCTCGCCAGCCACGGTCCGTTCCTCTCCTCCGACGCCGACCCGAGGCTGCCCGACCACCCCGGCGCCGTCGAGGACGCCGGCCGGTGGTGTCCGCGAACCGCCCGGGTCCGCGCGCACACCGGACGCTCCTCGCCGCAGACGCGGCCTGCGTCGGTCTCGTGGCGTCACGGACGCGCGCCGACCCCGTGCGTACCTACCTGGGTGACCCCGGTCACGACGACGCCACGTTGGAGCGTGTTCGGGCCCCGCTGGCCGCACGTGGCACTTCTGCTGCCGAGCCGCGTTCGAGGCCGAGCCGTCCGCGTACGTGGGCCTGGAGGGGTGACGCCGGAGGCGTCCCCCGGCCCCGACCGTTACGCTCGCCCCATGAGCCGCAGCGGTGGTCGCCCCGCATGAGCGAGACCCTCGACGTCCTGCGCGCCATCGAGGAGCTGTCGGCCCGCGGCGAGGCGATGGCGTTGGCGACCATCGTCTCCACCCGCGGCTCGACCTACCGGCAGGAGGGGGCGCGGCTGCTCGTCCCCGAGGACGGGCCGTCGATCGGCAACATCAGCGGCGGCTGCCTCGAGGGGGACGTCGAGGACAAGGCCCACGAGGTCATGGTCGACGGGGAGCCCCGGCTCCTCCACTTCGATCTCACCGCCGACGACGAGGCGGTGTGGGGCTGGGGGCTCGGCTGCAACGGCGTGATCGAGGTGCTGGTCGAGCCAGCCGACCGCGCGTCCTCGATCGCCTCGACCCTGCGGGCGGCGATCGAGGAGGAGCGCCCGCTGGCCGCGGTGACGGCGCTCGAGAGCGCAACCGGCACGGTGCCCGTCGGTGCCCGGCTCGTCGTCCACGACGACGGCACCAGGCAGGGCAGCATGGGCGACCCGGGCGTGGACCGTGCGGCGACGGAGCTGGCACGGCGGGCGCTGGACGCCAACGAGACGGTCACGACGACGCTCGCGACGGACGGTGGCGACCTCCGGGTGTTCGTCGAGGCGCTGCTACCGCCGCCCACCCTGCTCGTCTGCGGCGCCGGGCACGACGCCATCCCGGTGGTGGAGTTCGCCGCCCGGATCGGCTGGCGCACCGCGGTCGTCGACGACCGGCGGACGTTCCTCGACGACGAGCGTTTCCCGGACGCCGACCGCTTCGTCCACGTGGACCGTCCGCTGGACGCCGCCGCGGTCGCCGGGACCGACGCGCGCACGTTCGTCGTGGTGATGACCCACAACTACCTCCGGGACATGGACTACCTCCGCTCGTTCCTCGGCACCGACGTCGCCCACATCGGGATGCTCGGCCCGCAGGCCCGCCTGGAACGCCTCCTCGACGATCTCGCCGACCAGGACGTGCGCCCCTCAGCGGCGGATCGCGCGAAGATCCACGGTCCCGCCGGCCTCGACAT
>CAZADJ010000500.1:0-1491 GCA_964483845.1 uncultured Actinomycetota bacterium
GTCACCCGCAGGAGCACGGGTTGACCGACGGGGATGTGGATCTCATTGACCGATGTCTCGTCTTCGCCTTCGCAGCGCACCTCGTACGCCCATTGGTGGCCGGTGACCTCGATCGTCGCCACGAGCTCGCCGTCGGGTGTCGCCTCGGCGGCCATGGTGCCGATGGTGATGGCCCAGACGACGGGGAGCATGGCCAGCGGGAGGACGATGCCGCCGAGCACGACGAGGGCGATGCCTCCCTGGAATCGATCTTCCTCGCGGCCGCGACGGAGGAGTGCCCACCCGAGCAGGCCGAGCACCAGCGCCATGACGGCGCCGGCCATCCCGAACATGATCCAGTGGAGATCGATGGCCGACGCCGCGCGCGGGCCGGCCGGGTCCAGCGTGCTCGTGCCACCGGCGCAGGCCGCCACCAGCGCCGGCAGGCCGATCGCTCCGACGATTCGTCCCGTCGCGGCTCGTGTCATGGCCGGTCGGCCAGCAAGCCCCGTGCCTCTGCACCGCCGCGCCGTCGGCTCAGCCGTCGAATGACGTAGGCCGATACCGGCCGGCCGACCGTCGCGGGGGCGGAGCCGCGCCGCCATCCTCGACGCATGGCATCGACAGGCAGGGGGACGCCGAGCGGGGTCACCCTGCGAGACCTTGGATCGCTCCTCTTTCTCGGAGCCGTCTGGGGCGGCGCCTTCCTCTTCCTTCGCATCGCCGCGCCGCAGGTCGGCCCGCTGTGGGCCGCCGAGGCGCGCATCGGTCTTGCGGCGCTCATCCTGCTGGCGGTCGCCGGTCGGCGGACCTGGCGAACGGCCCGGGGTCGCATCGGCTCCTTCGCCGTGGTCGGGGCGCTCTTCTCGGCGCTGCCGTTCAGCCTCATCGCCTTCGGCTCGCTGACGCTTCCGGCGGGATTCGGCGCGCTCCTCAACGCCTCCACGCCACTCTTCACCGCCATCGTCTCGGCCGCATGGCTGGGGCATCGGCTCGGCGTGCGGGCCATGGTCGGCCTGGGGATCGGCATCACCGCGGTCCTGGTCCTCGTCGGCTGGTCGCCGCTGCCGATGACGCCCGACACGCTCGTCGCGGTCGCGGCCGTGCTCGGAGCCGCGTTCAGCTACGCGCTGGCCGGAACCTTCGTCCGCAGCCGGCTCTCCGACGTGAGCGGCATGGAGCTCGCGACCGGACAGGTCACCATGGGCGCTCTGGTGCTGCTGCCCTTCGCCGTCCTCGGTGGCGCGCCGGGTTCCGCGGGGCCGGATGGCATCGCCGCGCTGGTCGGGGTCGCGGTCCTGTCGACCGCGCTGGCATGGCCGGTCTTCTTCCGAGTCCTGCAGCACACGACCCCGACCGCGGCCAGCACTGTCACCTTCATCGTGCCGGCCTTCGGCATCGCGTGGGGCGCCATCTTCCTGGCCGAGCCGGTCGGGCTCAACCTCCTCGCCGGCTTCGCGCTGGTGCTCGTCAGCCTGGCGCTCGTCCTGAACCTGCCCGTCCCGACCCCCG
>CAZADJ010000501.1:0-1488 GCA_964483845.1 uncultured Actinomycetota bacterium
CGGGTCCCTACCGCTACGTCCGTCACCCGATCTACACGGCGTCCTCGGCCGTCGCGGTCGGCACCGCCCTCGCCTTCCGCAGCTACGTCCTCGTCGGCGTGGCCATCGCCTGGATGGCCGCGGCGGCGTGGTGGGCTCGGAGCGAGGAGGAGCTCATGGCCTCCCGAGGGGGGTTCGGGGAGCGCTACCGCACCTACCTCGAGCAGACCGGCCGCTTCGTCCCCAGGATGAGGAGCGCACGGCCGGACGGCGCCGGGCCGGACGGCGGCTGAGGGATCCGCCCGATGGCACGCGCTACCGCCCGCGCGCACCGACGGGTGAGCGGCCGGACCGGGGCCGCCCGGTACCGACGTGCCGGTGCGGTCTCACCGACCCCGGTAGTCGGGCCCGATCTGGCCCTGGCGGCGCGCCATGTCCTCGAGCTCCGCGATGCGCTCCTGGGCGGGCGGGTGGCTCGAGAACAGCTTCGAGAGACCGCCGTGGATACGACCACCGAACGGCGCGGTGATGTACATGTGCTGGAAGGCCTCGTTCGTCTCGGCCGGAGTGGCGCCGGCTCGCTGCCGGCGCGGGTCGCGGTTGCCGGCCTCGAGCTTGCGCAGCGCGTTGGCCAACGCCATCGGGTTCCCGGTGAGCTCCGCGCCGGTGCGGTCGGCGAGGGACTCGCGTGTCCGCGAGACGGCGGCCTGGATGATCATCGCCGCGATAGGGGCGAGGATCACCATCGCGAGCGCGCCGACCGCGCCCATGTTGCGGTTGCCGCGACCGAACCAGAACGCGATCCGGGCGAGCACGATGATCGCCGCGCCGAGGACCGCCGCCACCGAGCTGACGAGGATGTCGCGGTTGTAGACGTGCTGCAGCTCGTGGCCGATGACCCCCTCGAGCTCGTCGCGAGTGAGCGCCTCGTACAGACCCCGGTTGACGCAGACCACGCCGTGCTTCGGGTTCCGGCCGGTCGCGAAGGCGTTCAGCTGGGGGGACGGGCTGATGTACAGCTCCGGGGCGGGCTGGCCCGCCTGGCGCGACAGGCGCTCGACCATCTCGTAGACGTCCGGGTAGTCGTCGCGCGACATCGGCTCGGCCTTCGCCATCTTGATGGCGATCTTGTGGCTGAAGAAGTAGGCGGCGCCGTTCATGACGACGGCGAACCCGAGGGCCATGATCAACCCGCCCTGGCCACCGGTCGTGCCACCGATCGCCAGGAGGATCCCGGTCATCAGACCGAGCAGCAGCACCGTCTTCGTCTGCTTCCACATCGTCTGCGTGGCCTCCGTCGCTGGTCGTCGTGTCCCCGCCGAGCGCAGCCCGGCGTGTCGCGGGCCGCGTCGGACGAGTCGTAGTTGCCAGGGTAGGTAACGCCTGACGTGGCGCGCTGGTTCCCGGGCCGCCTGTCCGCCCGAACAGGCGCCGAGGCCGTGACCGGGCACGCCGACGCGCTCAGCCCTCCGCCGCGGTGCGGGGGCCGCCCGAGCCGTGGGCCGGGGG
>CAZADJ010000502.1:0-1488 GCA_964483845.1 uncultured Actinomycetota bacterium
GTCTACCATGATTGAAAAGTAAGCGGCTGCCAGTCCACCAGCATCCACTCCCTGGTGAGCGACGGCCGCTCCACCCTGAACCACCGCGCGAACACGGGCCCCGTCCCCATCCACAGCCGCCAGACCGCCCCGGGCGCCGCCGCGAAGGTCAGCGTCACGTGGATGCCGTCGATCCCGGACCCGTCCGGCAGCCGTCCCTCTCCCACCGAGTCCACCCGCGCGAAGTTCCAGGTGACGTCGTTGTCTCCGGGCCGCTGATCCCAGACGGGAAAGCGGACGACCGTGCCGGGCTCCAGCCGCTCCAGCGGCACGAGCAGGAGCACGGGGGCCAGCGGCTCCCAGACGGGCTCCTCGAAGACGACCTCGAAGTCGAGCTGCTCCGCGCCGGCCGAGGGCAGCAGCGTGCCGGATACCGTGTCGCCCCGGTATTCGTAGGAGACGCGCGTGCCGGCCGGCTCGATGCGCTGCCGCGACCGCAGGCCGCGGAAGCTCTCCGCGTCGAACGCGGTCTCGTTGTCGACGAGGATGGCCCCGGTCGTGTCCGCGAAGAGGGTCCGGAAGATCATGACGTCCCGGCCCTCCTCCCGGGTGCGCACCCACGTGTCCGTCCAGAGGCCCTGCACGGTGGAGCTGCCATCGGGGTTCTCCACGGTGACCCGCCACGTCACCCGGCGGGGTACCAGTCGCTCCGCTTCGAGACGCGGGTCGCCTGGTAGGACGGTTACGGTATCCGCCCGGACCGTCGTGCCGTCCGCTGCCGTTGCCGTCGATTGGGCCTTGATTCCCGCGGCCACGAGCGTCGCTGCGAGCACCGCCGCCATGATACCGGACTTCATTGCTGGACCTCCTGCGTGTCGAGCTTGCCTCCCTGGGATGATACGTGTGTCCCACGCACCCGATAACAGCCTCCTCACCCCTCCGTCGGCTCGACCTCCCGCACCTCCAGCACCCCTCCGTACCGCGCATGCGGACTCTGCCGGGCAATCTCCAGAGCCTCGGCCTCGCTCGCTGCGGTGATGAGGAAGAAGCCGCTGATGTTACTGGACGACGGAGCCGCATCCCCGACCCAGCGGGGCGCGTCCGTGAGCTTCTCCGCGGCCACCAGGCGACCCTCTTCTGCCAAGCTCCCGGCCCAGCCGCCGTACTCCTCGACGATGGCGTCGATGCCGTGCTCCTCGATGGCCTGCCCCACCGCCTCGGTGTCGCGGATGAGCAGGAGGTAGCGGTTTCCGTCCATGGTGGTCTCCTCGTTCGGGGTGTCGGCCGTCGTGGGGGCTTCTGCGGTAGTGCCGCCGGGTGCCGGCGCGGCCCGGGTGGTCCCGAGGCCGAATCCCGCCGCGCCTCCGACGATCAGCGCCAGGACCGCGGCCGCGGCCAGGCCCTTTCGTGAGTACATGGCACCACCTCCTCTGCTGGAAGAAACCTCCATGGCCAGCCCGAGCGCCCGCCCGATCCGGCTCCTGGCCTCGTCGGACAGGGGCTCCGGGG
>CAZADJ010000503.1:0-1481 GCA_964483845.1 uncultured Actinomycetota bacterium
CGCGCCTCGCGCTCGAGCTCGGTCATCTCGACACCGCCGAGGTAGTACTCGCACAGCTGCGTCGACGACAGCCGCGCCCGGTTCCACTTCTCGGACGCCTCGGAGCGCTCCTGGAAGCCACCGTCGACCATCATCGTCATCGCCTCCTCCTCGGTCATCGTCCCGGTGTGGATGCGGATGTCCATGAGCGTGTTCGTCAGCGCGCGGAGGAAGTACTTCCAGTGAGCCAGGAGCAGCGCGGGGTCATCGGCCCCGTAGCCGGCGTCCATCATCACCTGGGTGACGTACACGGCCCAGCCCTCCGCGAAGACGCCGGACGAGAAGATGGCACGGACGAGCGAGTCGCATCGGTTCGACCACGCCAGCTGCAGGTAGTGGCCGGGGACCGCCTCGTGGATGGTCAGGATTCGCAGGCTCCGACTGTTGTACTCGCGCAGGAAGGACTCGACCTGCTCGGCGGTCCAGTCGTCCGGCGGCGGCGTGATGGCGAAGAAGCTGTCCAGGCCCTTGTCGAGCGGGCCGGGCGGTATCAGCATCGCACCGCCGAAAGCGCGCAGGAACGGCGGGGTCCAGATGATCTGGAGCGGTTCGTCCGCGAGGCCGATGAGGTCGCGCTCGCGGATGAAGTCCTCGATGCGCCGATGCTCCTCCCGGCAGTAGTCGAGGAGCGCTGACGCCTGGGGGTGGTCGACCGCGATCGCGTCGAGGACGCGCCGCGTCAGGGTGTCCTGCTCCTCCGGCATCGGCTCGTCGCCGATCCAGCTGGGCCACAGCTCACCGGCGATGCGAGCCATCTCGGCACGTACCTCGTCGTAGGCGGTCGCCGCTCGCGCCTCGAGCTCCTGCGGCGAGATCGTCGCCTTGAGGCGGTGGTGGAACTTGCGCTCGTACAGGTCGCGCCCCAGGCGGAAGTCGCCGTCGGCGGTGGGCAGCAGCTCGTCGCGCAGCCAGGCGACGAAGGCGTCGACCGCGTCGATCGCAGTGGCCGATGCGGCTTCCACCCGACCGCGGAGCGCCTCGTCCACGCCGGCCGCCTGCTCCGCGGCGGTCCGGCACAGATCGGAGACACCGGGCATGGTCTGGATCGCCTTCTCGGTGTGGAAGCCGGCCACCGCGCGGCCTCGCCCCGAGGTCAGGTTGGCGCGCGCCGCGTCGAGCGCCGCGGGAATCCCCTCCATCCGGCCCGCGGCGCTGGTCAGGCGCTGCTCGAGCGGCGCGAACTCGCGCGACAGGAGCGCGAACAGGCCGCCGCCGAGGAGGTAGCTATAGACGATCGGGCTCCATGACGGCTCGTCGAGCTCCTCCTCGTCGAAGATCATCTCCTCCACGCTGGCGAGGAGCACCCGACGGTCGATCTCGTCGCCGTGGTCGAGGTCGCCCATCGCGGCGAACCGGTCCCGGACGCCGGTCAGCCAGGCGACCCGTTCGGCCGAGCCCGCATCGGTCAGGTCCGGCCAGCGGTCGTCGTGCTCGTGGTTCCC
>CAZADJ010000504.1:0-1478 GCA_964483845.1 uncultured Actinomycetota bacterium
TCTCGGTCGACGCGTCCGGCGTCACGCTGCGCGGCGACAACCCGGCCGTCAGCACCGACGCCCGCGTCTTCGGCGCCATCGCTCCGAACCTCATCGGCTGGCGCCTGGTGGCGCGGTACTGGCCGCCCGGACGGATCGGCCTCGTGCGGCGTCAGCCCGCGGTCGAGATCGTGGAGGAGCGTACCGACCGTTGGAAGCCGGCATGAAGGTTCAGGGGCGGCCGCACATGGCCGCCACGGCGTCGACGCACCCGGCGAGGTCTGACGGCACGAGCTCGACGTCGCCGCCCGCCTCGGCGCGGACGAGATGGGTCACGGCCTCCTTGCCCGGACGTACCGCCAGCCGGGCGTCCGGGCAGCGCTGGCGGAGGAAGTCGATGACCGGTCCCAGGCCGGCGTCGCCGTACTCGACCCGGATGGCGCCGGTGTCCACCAGGACGAGGCTCGGCCGTCGCAGCGTGACGGCCTGGTGGAGGCGGGCCGCGTCGTTGTAGAAGAAGGCGATCGCGCCGGCGAGCCGCTCGTCGAGGGCGCGGGCGAGGTCGTGATCGCGGGTGAGGCAATAGACGATGCGGTCGCTCACGGCCGGTTCAGCCTACATCGACGTCAGGCCGGTCGCTCGGCCTCCGCACGGCGCCCGCGCTGCCATGGCCACCGGCCCTCGAGCTCCACCTCGAGTGCGAAGCTGAGGAAGGTCCGGACGAGGACGATGAGGCCCAGGACGCCGACGCTCTCGAAGGTCGGGGAGACCGCGACGGTGCGGATGATGTCGCCCGCCACCAGGAACTCGAGGCCCAGGAGGATCGCGCGGCCGAGCGCCACGCGGTAGAGCGCGTACGCGTCGGCCATCGGTCCGCTTCGGAGCCGCAGGGCGAACGCGACCGTGGCCAGCACGGCCCCGATGACGATGATCCCGACCCCGACGACGTCGATGACGAGGCCGATCGCCTCGATGAGGTCCTCCACGCACTCTGCCTCCTTCCGGGGCCAACGAGGGGCCGCGGTACAATGACGGGCCGATGACCACGCCGACGATCCGCCCCGACGCCGCCTCGCGTTCGCGCGATCTGACCACCGGGCGCCACCAGCACCTGGGGTCGCTGCTCGGCCGCGTCTGGGCGGTCGACGCGGTGGGCGTCGAGGAGCGGGCCGCGTCGCTGGCGAAGCGCAGCATCAAGAAAGAGGCCAAGCTCTGGGCCCTCGACCTGGCGATCCGGATGATGGATCTCACCACGCTCGAGGGAAAGGACACGCCGGGCAAGGTCCGCGCGCTGGCCGGCAAGGCCCGGCGACCGGATCCGACCGATCCGTCGATCCCGCACGTGGCGGCCCTGTGCGTCTACCCGAACATGATTCCGACCGCCGTGGAGGCGCTCGCCGGCTCGGGAGTCAAGATCGCGTCGGTGGCGACCTACTTCCCGTCGGGCCAGGCGCCGCTCGAGGTGAAGCTGGCCGACGTGCGCGCCGCCGTCGAGATGG
>CAZADJ010000505.1:0-1477 GCA_964483845.1 uncultured Actinomycetota bacterium
GGTTCTGGGCCGGCTGGTCGTCCAGGACGAAGAGCGCCGTGGAGTCGGGATCGTAGAACCCCGCCACCTGCTCCGTGTAGACCGACAGGAGCAGCTCCCTCAGCTCCGTCCCCTCGGGCACGAGCCCCAGGAGGGAGTAGGTGGCCTCCAGGGCCTCCGCTTCGGACGGGGGAAGCTCCTCGTCCAGCTTGGCTCGCAGGTAGCGGACGAGCTGTTCACGGGAGCGCCGCTCCACCCGCACCGGCCTCCGGAGCTCCAGCCCGGAGCGCCGGACCAGGTCCGGGAGGATCTCCGCCGCCATCTCCCGAAGCTCGGGGTCCGACGATTCCACGAGCACCGTGTCCTGAGGCGCGGAAGGCCCGCAGGCGAGGACGAGGGCCAGAAGGCCGGAGGGAAGGATCGCTGTCATGGCTCGGTTCATGATATCGTTTCCCGGTGGGATCCGCAGCCCGCTCACGGGAGGTTCGGGAGCTCCGCGAGCGCCGAGGCGGGGCCCACCCGGCGGACTTCTTCTCGAAGACCCGCCTCCAGCTCCTTCCAGAAGGACTCCACCGTCCGCCCCGTCTCGGGATCCCGGAGCTCCGCCGCGATCTCCCGCAGGGGGGCCAGGACGAACGTCCGCGTCCGCCAACGCTCGTGGGGAATCCGGAGCTCCGGCTCCGTCACGACCCGGTCGCCGTAGAGGACGATGTCCACGTCCAGCGGGCGCGGGGCGTTGGGAAAGGACCGCTCGCGGCCGGCCTCGGACTCCAGGCGCCGGGCCAGGATCAGGAGCTCCCCGGGAGAGAGCCGGGTCCGGCCCACCAGGGCGGCGTTCAGGAAGTCGGGCTGTTCCGCGTAGCCCGCGGGAGGGCTCTCGTAGACGGAGGAGACGCTCCGGACCTCGACCCCGCCGTCGCCGAGCCCCTTCACGGCCCGGCGGAGGTGAGCGAGGCGGTCTCCGAGGTTCGAGCCGAGCGCCAGGGCCACGGAGACCGCCGTCACGTCCCCGGCTCGCCCCCCTCGTCCCCGCCGTCCGCGGGAGCGCGTCCGTACCGATCCTGGAGGCGGACCACGTCGTCGAGGTGGGCCGTGGACGCTTCCAGGATGTCGCAATCCTCCACGGCTTCCATGCGATGGACCGTCTCGGGGGCGACGTGGAAGCTCTCTCCCGGAAGCAGCTCCACTTCCTGGAGCTCCTCGTCCCGGGGGCCGGCCCAGAAGCGCATGCGCCCCGAGAGGAGATGGATGGTCTCGTCCTTCTCCTCGTGGTACTGGAGGGAGAGCGCCTCGCCGGCCTTCACGTGGAGGATCTTTCCCACGTACGTGGGCGTCTCGGCCCAGATCAGCTCGTGACCCCAGGGCTTCTCGACACGCCGGGGGGTGCGCTTCATTTGGCTCTCCTTTAGAAGGGTGTTGGAGAAGTGGGATGAGCCGCGTTACGGGCACCGCCGCGATAGCGGTGGTCGGGCACCGCCGCGTCAGCGGTGGTCGGGCG
>CAZADJ010000506.1:0-1476 GCA_964483845.1 uncultured Actinomycetota bacterium
GACCGGCCGCTGGACGGGATGGAGCTGCGCGACTGGCAGATAGCCGCCTTCGCGGCCTGGACCGCGAACCGTTGCCGCGGCGTCGTCGAGGCCGTGACCGGCACCGGCAAGACGCGCCTCGCCCTCGCCGCGGCCCGCGCGATGCTGTCCCGTGGGGGCCGCGTCCTCGTGCTCGTCCCGACGCTCGACCTCATGGACCAGTGGGCTGGCCGCCTGCGCCAGCACGCCCCGGAGGCGCGCGTCGGGCGGCTCGGGGGCGGTAGCGACGACGACCTCCACGAGCACCACGTCCTGGTCGCGACCCCGCACTCGGCGGCCGCGCTCCCCATCGACCTCCCGCCGGGGAGCCCGGGACTGCTCATCGCCGACGAGGCGCATCGCTACGGCGCCCCAACGTGGGGGGATGCGCTGAAGGACGACTTCGATGCGCGACTCGCCCTGACCGCGACCTACGAGCGCAACGACGACGGGCTCGTCGAGGTGCTCGGCCCCTACTTCGGTCCCGTCGTCCACGGCTACGGTTTCGCCGAGGCCCGCCGCGACGGTGTGATCGCCCCGTTCCGCGTCGCGTTCATCTCCGTACCGCTCACTCCCGCCGAGCGGGACACGTACCGTGCCGCCGACCGGCAGCTCCGACACGCGCGACGCGAGCTCGTGGACCAGGGGCTGCCGCAGGAGCCGCGGGAGCTCATCGCGACCGCGGCCTCGATCGTCGGTGCGGCGGACGGTCGACCGGCGGGGAGCGGGGACCGCCAGCTCGCTGCGGCCCGGGCCTTCCTCGCCGGCATCCGGAGCCGTCGGGACGTCGCGGCGACGTGCGCGGCGAAGCTCGACGTCTGCACGGCGGCGGCGCCGGCGCTGGTGGGCCGCCGCAGTCTGATCTTCACCGACACGACCGACCAGGCCGAGCGCGCGGCGCGCACCCTGGCGGGACGGGGACTCGCTGCCGAGACGGTCCACGGCGGCCTCGACGAGCGCCGGCGCCGCATCCGCCTCGCCCAGTTCGCGAACGGGAACCTCGACGCGCTCGCCGCGCCGCGCGTCCTCGACGAGGGGATCGACGTCCCCGATGCCGACGTCGCGGTGGTGCTCGCCGCGTTCCGCACCCGCCGGCAGATGATCCAGCGCCTGGGTCGGGTCCTCCGGCTCAAGCCCGACGGCGGGCGCGCACACCTCGCCATCGCCTACGCAGCGGGCACCCGTGAGGACCCGGATGACGGCGCTCACGGCGACTTCCTGGCTGAGGTCGTCGACGTCGCGGAAGACATCGTCCACCTCGACCTCGGCGACGGACCCCGGGGGTTCCGTCGCTGGCTGTCGGGGGGCACCCGGACCGAGGCGACGGTCCCGGCGGAGGCGAGGACGTGAGGTCGCGGCGGTGACGGAGCGCCGGACCCGGCGGGACGGGGTGAAGCTGCGGCACCGCTCCCTGTGGGGTGACTGGCTCTTCGTGTGGATCGTGGTGCTCGTGGTGGC
>CAZADJ010000507.1:0-1473 GCA_964483845.1 uncultured Actinomycetota bacterium
TCCCCGCCTCCCTCTCCCATCATCTGCGCCGCCGCGGGGCTCGCCACGAGCAGCGCCAGGACCAGCATGATCGTGCTTCGCATACATTCCTCCCATGGGTGTGGAACTTCCGAAGCGAGGACCGGCCTCCGAAACCGGAAAACGCACGGCCGCGCGTCCCGGGGGACGGGACACCCGAAACATACGTCCCGGACCGTCTCTGATTTACACCCCGGGCCCGGGAGGGACCAGTGCCCCGCTCAGGCGGGATCCTCCCGCCGCCGGAACCGCACGCCCCGTGCGGCGAGCCCGTCGAGGAGCTCCTCCACCAGCGCAGGCCGCTCCGCGAGCCGCTCGGGAGCGATCACCCCCGCCTCCAGCCGATCCTCGGCCAGCATCCGGGCCACCAGCGCGCAGGGGAAGCCCGTGGTGCGCGCCATGCTGCTCTCGCCCCGCTCGTGGTCGTAGCGGTCCAGGAGGTCCCAGGTGATCCGCCTCGCTTCCCCGTCCGCCTTCCCCTCGGCCACCACCCGCATCACCGTGAGATCTTCCTCCCCCTCCTCGTAGCTCCAGAGCGGGAAGAGGAGCCTGGCGGTGACCTCCCGCGGGACCACCGCGACGCCGTCCACCTCCACGGGCTCGGTGGAGAGGAGTCCCGTGTGGCGGAAGGTCCGCATGAGATCGGCGTGGCCGGGATAGCGGAGCGTCTTCTCCTGCATGGACGGGGCGAGGCCCGAGTCGGCGAGGCTCCGGAGCCCGTCGGTGTGGAACGCCTCCACCGTGCCCACGTCGGGGAGGTCCAGCAGCTCGACACCGCTCAGCGCCTCGTGGACCACCACCGTCCCCTCGTCCACCTGGCGGGCGGGGCGCGTGTACTCCTCGAGCACGTCGGCCGGCGCGAAGGCCGCCTTGTACTCGAACGGCCCCTCGCGCTCCCGGGGCAGGCCTCCGACGTAGATGCGGATCCTGTCACAGCGATCGAGCTCACGGGCGGCCCGGGCGGCCAGGACGTTGCTCATCCCCGGGGCCACGCCCATGTCGAAGACCGCGGTCACGTCCCGCTGGGTGGCCAGGCCGTCCAGCTCGCGCGTGTCCTCGGTCATGAAGGAGATGTCGCAGCAGGGACGTCCGGCCTGGAGGGCGGCGCGCAGGGCGGCGAAGCCGAGGGCACTCGGGAGGGCGCCCACCACCAGGTCGGCGCCACCGGCCAGCTCCGTCACGGTGGCGGGATCCGAGAGGTCCGCCCGGACCGCGGCGAGGGGGGCACGGGCGTGGGCCTCCGTCCCTCCGAGCGTCTCCTGGTTCACGTCGGCTACCGTGACTTCCAGCTCCGGGTCGTCGGCCAGGTCGGCCGCGATGACCCTCCCCACTCGTCCCGCCCCCAAAACGAGCACCTTCACGTCTTCGTCTCCTCGATCTCGATGCGGCTGTCGTCACCCCACGGCCGCGAGCCACACGAACACGGCCACCGGCACGGCCAGGTTGTCGCTCCCC
>CAZADJ010000508.1:0-1471 GCA_964483845.1 uncultured Actinomycetota bacterium
TCCGCATCGCGCCCGACGTGCTGCTGGCCGTCGGGGGCGAGGTCGTCGACGGCCTGGCGAAGCCACGCGACTGACATCGACGACGAGGCCACCATGACGCTGCCGACCACGACCATCTCGACGGACACGGCGTCGATCGCCGACGGTCCCACCGTGCGGACGGTCGACGGGCCACCTCGTGTCGCCGTCCTGCCGGCGGAGCACGAACGCACCGGCGTGCTCGGCGAGGCCGTCGGCGCCGGTGGCGGCACGGTCGTGGGGATCGACGAGGCCGAGGTGCTCGTCTGGGCGACACCCGACCGGCCCGACGACCTCCGCGAGATCGTGGACGAGCACCCGGACCTCGTCTGGGTCCAGCTGCCCTTCGCGGGCGTCGAACCGTTCGCCGACGTGTTCGACGACAAGCGCACCTGGACCAGCGGCAAGGGCGTGTACGCCGAACCGGTCGCCGAGCACGCCCTCGCCCTGCTGCTGGCCGGCCTCCGCAACGTGGGCGGCTATGCCCGCGAGACCACGTGGTCCGCACCGATCGGGCGCAACCTGCTGGAGGCCCGCGTCACCATCCTCGGCGGCGGCGACATCACCCGCAGCCTGCTGCGGCTGCTCCGGCCCTTCGGCTGCCACGTCACCGTCGTCCGCCGCCACCCCGACCCGCTCGACGGGGCGGACCGCGTGGTCGGCCCCGACCGGGCGGGCGAGGTGCTGCCGGACACCGATGCGCTGGTGCTGGCCCTGGCACTCACCGACGAGACCACCCGCATCGTCGACGCCGACGTGCTGGCCGCCCTGCCCGACCACGCCTGGCTGGTCAACGTCGCCCGTGGTCGCCACGTCGACACCGACGCACTGGTCGAGGCGCTGACCGCGGGGACCCTGGGCGGCGCCGCGCTGGACGTCACCGACCCGGAGCCCCTGCCCGACGGCCATCCGCTGTGGGACCTGCGGAACGTGATCGTGACCCCGCACATCGGCAACACCCCCGCCATGGGGCTGCCGCTGCTGTGCGACCGGATCACGCGCAACGTGGCCCGGTTCGCCGACGGCCAGCCGCTGCTGGGGCCCGTCGACCCCGACCTCGGCTACTAGGCCGCCGGTTGCCTCAGGCGGTCGTCACCGTGGGGCGCCAGGCCTCGCGCGTCTGCTCGAAGGCGGCGATCTGGTCCTCGCGCTGCAGCGACAGGCCGACGTCGTCGAGGCCGTTGAGCAGCTTGTGGCGGGTGTGCGCGTCGATGTCGAACGTGGTGTCGACGCCCCCGCCGACGACCGTCTGTGCCTCGAGGTCGACCGTGACCTCGGTCGAGGGGTCCGCCGCCACGGCGTCGAACAGCGTGCGGACGCAGGTCTCGGGCAGGGCCACCGCGACGATCCCGACGTTGCCGCAGTTGTTGCGGAAGATGTCGGCGAAGCTGACGGCGATGACCGCGCGGAACCCGGCGTCCTCGATCGCCCAGGGGGCGTGCTCGCGCGACGA
>CAZADJ010000509.1:0-1457 GCA_964483845.1 uncultured Actinomycetota bacterium
CCTGTCGACCGCCACGACCCTGATCACGACGAACGATCCGGTGAAGATCGCCGAGGATTACGCCATGCTCCAACGCCTCGCCGGCGGCCGCGTGGATCTCATGATGGGGCGCGGCAACACGGGTCCGGTCTACCCGTGGTTCGGGCAGGACATCCGCAATGGCATCCCGCTGGCCATCGAGAACTACGCGCTCCTGCATCGGCTCTGGCGCGAGGACGTCGTCGACTGGCAGGGCCAGTTCCGCACGCCGCTTACCGGCTTCACGTCCGTGCCACGTCCGCTCGACGGCATCCCGCCGTTCGTGTGGCACGGTTCGATCCGGTCGCCCGAGATCGCCGAGCAGGCCGCCTACTACGGCGACGGGTTCTTCCACAACAACATCTTCTGGCCGAAGGGCCACGTGCAGCAGATGGTCGCGCTCTACCGGCGGCGCTACGAGCACTACGGCCACGGCCGGCGCGACCAGGCGATCGTGGGCCTGGGCGGGCAGGTCTTCATGCGTCCCAACTCGCAGGACGCGATTCGCGAGTTCCGCCCGTACTTCGACCACGCGCCGGTCTACGGGGGCGGGCCGTCGCTCGAGGACTACGTGGCGCAGACGCCGCTGACGGTCGGCAGCCCGCAGCAGGTCATCGAGCGGACGCTCGAGTTCCGCGACGTCGTTGGCGACTACCAGCGCCAACTGTTCCTGGTCGACCACGCCGGGCTGCCTCAGAAGACGGTCCTCGAGCAGCTCGAGATGCTCGGCGAGATCGTGCCGGTCATGCGGCGCGAGTTCGAGCGGATGAAGCCGGCGCACGTTCCGGAGGCGCCCACCCACGCCAGCCTGAAGGCGGCGCGCGACGCACGCGATGCCGGTGAGGTGCCCCGCCAGCCTGCCGTTCCCGCCGAAGCCACGCGATGACCGATCGGTCGCTGGTGGTCGTCACCGCGGGCCTGTCGCAGCCCTCGAGCACGCGGCTGCTGGGGGACCGGCTCGCCGCCGCCACCGAGCGGGTCCTGCGCGAGGCGGGCGACGAGCCGCGGACCGAGGTGGTCGTGGTGCGCGAGCACGCGCAGGATCTCGTGAACCACCTCCTCACGGGCGTCCCCTCCGAGCGGCTGCAGGCGAAGATTGACGCGGTCGTCGGCGCCGATGGGCTGATTGCCGTGACGCCGATCTTCTCGGCCTCCTACTCCGGGCTGTTCAAGCTCTTCTTCGACGTGATCGAGCACGAGGCACTGGCGGGGCTGCCGGTGCTCATCGGCGCGACGGGTGGGACGGCGCGCCACTCCCTGGCGCTCGAGCATGCGGTGAGGCCGCTGTTCACCTACCTCGGCGGCAGCGTCACCCGCACGGCCGTGTACGCCGCGAGCGAGGACTGGGGGGCGCCGGAGGTGCCGGCCGACGCCGGCCTGGTCGAGCGCATCGACCGCGCCGGGACCGAGCTGGCGGCCGCCATGTCCGCCGGGACGCG
>CAZADJ010000510.1:0-1455 GCA_964483845.1 uncultured Actinomycetota bacterium
GCGCCACCGCCCCGTCGAGCCCGTCCAGCACGCGGCTCACCAGCCACAACCCCAGGGCCAGCAGCCACGCCGCCGCCGCAGCGGCCACGGCCGACCCGAGGCCCAGGACGAACCCTCCCAGGGTCAGGACCGCCGGCGCCACGCCGGCGCGCGCCAGCCGATCGGCCACCCGCGACAGCAGTGGTTCGAGCGCGGCACGAGCACGCTGGTCGAGCACAGCGGGTCCAGTCGTCGAGGGGCGGGCGTGCGGCCAACCGGCGCCATCCGCCGCGTGTTCCGGGTGGGTGACCCATGATGCCGCGGCTGCGTGCGTGGGCCCCGGCACTGCCCGCCGTGGCCGTGGTCGGCGTGCTCTTCGGCGGGGCCCTGCTCGGGGCGGCCCGGACGAGCCTCGACCTCGATCCCCTCCGCCCCGGCGGCGTCGGGCTGGACGCCTGGCGGCAGGCGCTGACCGACCCGGCCTTCCGGTCCGCCGTGGCCTTCACCCTCGCCACGACGGTGGTCGGCACCGCCGTCTCCGTGGTGCTCGCCGTGGGCGTGGCGGCCGCCCTGCGCGGCCGGGCCTGGGCGCGAGCCGTCGCGACCCTGCCCGTCCTGGTCCCCCACCTGCTGGTCGCGGTGGTCACCGTCCTGTGGCTGGGCCCCGGGGGCCTGGCCGACCGGCTGGTCGCGGGACTGCCCGTGCAGGTGGTCCGGGCCGGGTCGGGCCTCGGCATCATCCTGGTCTACGTGGTCAAGGAGGTCCCGTTCCTGGCCCTGCTCCTGCTGGCCGGGTGGGACCAGGACGTCGCCGCCCGCGAGGAGGTCGCCGCGGTCCACGGCGCCGGCCCCCTCGCCCGCCTGTGGACCGTCGTGCTCCCGTCACTGCGAGTTCCCCTCGTGATCGGCACCACGGTGGTGGCCGCCTACATGCTGGGGGCCTTCGAGGTGCCCCTGCTCGTCGGGCCGACGGCGCCGGACACGATGGCCACCTACGCCCTGCGTGCCACCCGGACGGCCAGCCTCACCGGCCAGGCCGTGGCCGCGGCGGTACTGCTGATCGCGGCGGTGGCCAGCCTCGCCGTGGCCGGACTCGGCGCCCTGGCCCTGCGAGGTCGACGTGGCTGACCACACGGCGGGGTGGACGGTCACCCGGGCGCGACCCGGCTGGGCGTGGCTCGTCGCGGCCGTTGCCGTGCTGCCGCTGGCCGTCCTGCCCATCCGCGCGATCGCCGACATCTGGCGCGCGCCGGCGCTGGTGCCCCAACGGTTGGGGACCCGCGGCCTCGAGGTCCTCGCCAGCCCGGGCACGCGGGTCGGCGAGGCCGTGACGACCTCCCTCGTGGTGGCCCTGCTCGCCACGGTCATCGCGCTCGTGCTCGGCTGGCCCGCCGCCCGTGTGCTCGCCGCCGCACCGCCGACCCGGCGCATCGTCACCCTCGGCATGCTTGGCCTGCCGCTGCTCGTGCCGCCCTA
>CAZADJ010000511.1:0-1443 GCA_964483845.1 uncultured Actinomycetota bacterium
CGGGGGCTCGCACCGACGTGGATCTCGTGGACGCCCTCTACGCCACCTGCGCCCTGCCCCCGTTCTATCCCCCGGCCGAGCTGGGCGGGGCGTACTACGTGGACGGCGGGGTCCTGGAGACCCTCCCCCTCGAGCGGGCGGCAGAGCTGGGGGCTACCGGGATCCTCGCGGTGGACGTGGGCTCGGCCCGGGAGCGTGACGCGGAGAAGACCGTGGAGCAGGGTCTGGTGGCCATTGCCCACCGTGCCCTGGGAATCGGGGCCGGCCGCCACCGGTGTGAGATGGTGGAGGCGTGGACGGAGCCCCCGCTCGTCTACGTCCGACCGGAGCTTGCGGGCTACGGCACCTTCGATTTCCACGAGGTGCGCTACTTTCTCGAGGAAGGCTACCGGGCGACCCGCGCCGCCCTCATGGAGGGGTAGTCCTACCTGGCCACGGCCTCCAGCACGTCGTCCATGGCGCCCCGGACCCGGCCCGAGGGGAGTCCGGAGCCGTTGGTGAGGATGCTGAACACGAGCTCCCGCCCGCCCGCCGTGACCACGTAGCCGCTCAGGGCGTTCACGTGGCTGATGGTCCCCGTCTTGGCAAAGACCCGCCCCTCCAGGCTCCGGAGGCGGCGCTCCAGGGTGCTGTCCTCCTCTCCCGGGGACGCGAGGGCGTCCCGGAACACCGCGTAGTGCGGCCCGGACCACATGTAGTGCAGCAGCGCCGCCAGGGCCCGGGGGGTGACCAGGTTGTACGCCGAGAGCCCCGAGCCGTCGCGCATGCTCAGGTCCAGGGAATCCACCCCCACCTCATCGGTGAGAAACCGCTCGAGAACGTGGAAGCCCTCGCTCCAGCTTCCCTCCTCGCCGTACTCCATCCCCAAAGTGCGGACGAGCTGCTCGGCGATCCAGTTCTGGCTCGGCTCCAGCATGGCCTGCACGACCTCGCTCATGGGAGGCGACGTGAGAAGCGCGACCTGGCGGGCTCCCGGGCAGAGCATGACCGATCCGGTGTAGCACCCTCCTTCCAGCGGGTCCCCCCGGGTCCAGGCCACCTGGACGCCCCCGTCCACCCGGATCCCCTGGTACTCCAGCGCTCGAAGGAGCGCCTCGGAGGCCAGTCGGACCGGGTCCCCGGCGGCCATCCGGAGCGTGTCCACCGTCCCCCACGGGATCACCCCCCGGACCACCAGGCGCCGGCTCTCCGGGAGGTAGTCGCTCCGGAGCTCCGTCGAGAGCTCCGGCATCACCGTGGAGACCTCGCTCGCCACGAAATCCCGGCGCCCCTGGGGCCACCACCGCACCCGCGCCGGCTCGCCGGGCTGCTCTCCGGCGGTGACCTCCACCGAGACCACGCCCTCCGCGATGGCGAACGCACCCCCCGTGGCTCCGTAGGTGGGCCGCAGGTTCCCCACCATCCAGCTTCCCGGCACCGAGGTGGAATCCCAATGGCTCGCGT
>CAZADJ010000512.1:0-1440 GCA_964483845.1 uncultured Actinomycetota bacterium
GGATCCGAGGGCGGACGTGGCCGACCGACGGCCGCGAGCGCGGTCTCCGGACCCGGCGGCAACCCCGGTCGTGACGTCGGGGTGTCGAGATGAACGGTGCACCGCTTGAACTGGCCGGGAGGATCGCGGCGGAGGTGGCCGAGGAGCTGTCGGCGCGACGCGATGACGGCGCGCGCCTGGCCTGGACCGACGACGATGAGCGCGCGTTCGCGCAGAAGCTCATCGCCTCCGGCCTGGAGGCAGAAGCCCACCGCCGACTCCGCGACCGCGAACCCGCGCTGCCCGCAGAGACCGAGGAGGAGATCGCCCGGGAGGTGCGCGCCCGGCTGTTCGGGCTCGGCCGGCTGCAGCGCTACCTCGACGATCCCCGCATCACCGACATCCACATCCAGGGCCACGACACCGTCTGGCTGAAGCACGTCGACGGGACACGTCAGCGCGGCGAGCCGGTCGCGGACAGCGACGACGAGCTCATCGACCTGCTGCGCACGGCGGCCGCGCGCCTGGGCCGCACCGAGCGGCGCTTCGACGTCGCCAACCCGGAGCTGAACCTCCAGCTTCCGGACGGCTCACGGCTGTTCGCGGTGATGGAGGTCGCCGCGCGACCGTCGGTGGCGATCCGCAAGCACCAGTTCGAGATCGCGTTCCTCTCCGACCTGTCGGAGCGAGGAACCCTCGACGACGCGCTCGTCGCCTTCCTGCGCGCCGCGGTGCGTGCCCGCAGGTCGATCATCATCGGGGGCGGCATCGGCTGCGGCAAGACGACCCTGATGCGGGCGCTGATCAACGAGATCGGCTCCGACGAGCGCCTGGTCACGATCGAGGACTCGCTCGAGCTCGGCATCGACCGGTTCGACGACCTGCATCCCAACGTGGTCGCGCTCGAGGCCCGCGAGCCGAACATCGAGGGCGAGGGAGGTATCTCGCTCGAGCAGCTCGTGCGCATGGGGCTGCGCATGGACCCCGACCGGGTCTTCGTCGGCGAGGTCCGCGGTTCCGAGGTGCTGCCGATGCTGCTGGCGATGAGCCAGGGGCACGACGGCTCGATGTGCACCGTCCACGCGAACAACGCACGAGGGGTGTTCCGCCGCCTGCAGATGTACGCGATGCTGCCCCCGCACCGGCTCGCCCCCGAAGACACCGCGCTGCTCACCGCGAACGCCGTCGACTTCGTCATCCACCTCGGCCAGGGACGTGACCGCTTCGGGCAGGTCGACCGCTACGTCACCAGCGTCCTCGAGGTGCGTGGCACGTCCGCGTCGGAGGTCGTGGTCAACGAGGTGTTCCGCCCCGGCCCCGACGGTCGGGCGACCCCGGCGGGGCCGATCCACACCGAGACGCTCGAGGCGCTGGAGGCGGTCGGCTTCGACCGCGGGTACCTGGCCGCGCCGGGAGGGCTGGCGTCATGGTCCTGATCGGAGCAGCGTGCGCCGTCGGGGT
>CAZADJ010000513.1:0-1439 GCA_964483845.1 uncultured Actinomycetota bacterium
GCCCGCCGGGCTCAGCCGCGGATCTGCTCCAGCTCGGCGAGGTCCTCATCCGCCCCGGAGCGACGCTCACGCTGCGCGAGCCAGATGCCGGCGACGATCACCGCCGCGCCGACGAAGACGTGTGGCCCGAACTGCTCGCCGAGGACCAGCCATCCCGCGAGCAGGCCGACCACGGGGATGAGGTAGGTGACCATCGTGGCGTTGGTCGCCCCGACGCGCTCGATCAGCATGTAGAAGACCAGGAAGGCCGCGCCGGTACCGAGCGCTCCGAGTGCGAGCAGCGATCCCGCTGCCACGAGGGACAGCTCGGCCCAAACCGGGGTGGGGCCGACCAGCCAGGCGACCGGCACGGAGACGATCGAGGCGACGAGCACCTGTCCGGTCGCGATCGCGAGGGGACCCTCCCGCCCGGAGACGTAGCGCTTGGCGTGCACCGACGCGTACGCGTACATGAAGGTGGCGCCGACCGCGGCGAGCACCGGCAGCGCCCGACCGAACGCCAGCGCCTCGCCGGACACGACCACGAGCGTGCCGACGGTGGCGGCGCCGAGGCCGGCGAGCTTCAGCCCGCTGAGTCGCTCCAACCCCACCGACGCCGCGACCGCCAGCGTGGCCGCCGGCACGATCGCGTTCAGCACCGCGGCGATGCCCGACGGGATGTGTATCTCCGCCCAGGCGATCAGCGTCCACGGGACCGCGTTGCCGATCGTGGCGAGCACGACGAGGTGACCCCAGGTCGCCCGGCCCCGGGGCAGGCGCCGGCCGCGCAGACGCAGGACGACGAGCAGGACGGCCGCGCCGATGGTCGTGCGCGCAGCGACGACCCAGAGGGGCGACACCTCTCCGACGGCGACCTTGATGAACAGGAACGAGAAGCCCCACATCGACGCGAGCGTGACCAGCAGCCCGGCGTCGAAGGGCGTGAACGTGGATCGGGTCGAGGTGGTCGGTGCGCTCAAGCCGCGGGTCCCGGGGGATCGGATCGTCGAGGAGGCCGCGTGAGCCTACCGCCGACACCGCTCGGACTCACCAGAAGCGACCGGTGGTCAGGATGATCGTCACCACCATCGTGAGCATCAGCGCGGCCACGAGCCACGTCGCGAACGATCGGCGCGTCGCCGTGCGGTCCCCGGGATCGCGGACATCGTGCTCGTCGAGGAGGCGCCGCGCCTCCTCGGCGTCCTCCCGCGGCACGAGCAGGGTCACCCGCGCGGTCCCGAAGGCGACGTCCGGGTGCAGGCCGTTCACGTCGTCCCCGACGACCCGGGCGTCGATGCCGTGGCTCGCGAGGTACCCGCGGGCGGCCTCCGCCTCGGCCCGGCCGCCGAACGCGCCCACCCGGATGGTCGTCGACATCCCTGCTCCCGTCGTCCGCGTCCCGTCCAGGGTGCCCGCTCGAGACGATCGCCGCCGTCACGCTGACGATCCGCGCCACTAGC
>CAZADJ010000514.1:0-1437 GCA_964483845.1 uncultured Actinomycetota bacterium
GCTGCAACACGACCGTGAGCGCGCTGGCGCGGGCCAACGACCAGATCGAGAATCCCGACCTGATCCGCGTTGGATGGGTCCTCACGATTCCCTCGCGGGTGGAGCAGGCCAGCCCCGAGCCGGAGCCGGAGCAGCCCGAGCGGGACGTCCGGCGCGGCACCGCCACCACGCACACGGTGCGCTCCGGCGAGACGCTGGCCGTCATCGCCGGCCGATACGGCACGACGGTCCGGGCCCTGGTGCGGGCCAACAGCCGGATCGAGGATCCCGACCTGATCCGTGTGGGATGGGTCCTCACGATCCCCGGAACGGGTGAGCAGCCCGTCGAGCGGCCCACGCGGCGCGATCCCGGGGAGACGTACCCGAACGCCGCCGTGCGCGTCGAGCGCGAGCGGGCCGCCCCCGGAGAGACGATGCAGCTCAGTGCCCGGGGCCTTCCCGCCGACCACCGCGTCAACGTCGGGGTGGGACCGTGGCGCTCGGAGTACTCCGTCGTCCAGGAGGCCCGGACCGACCGGGAAGGGCGCCTGGTCATCCCCGTGCAGATGCCCGACTGGGCGGATCCGGGGGACCGGTTCGTCTTCGTGGTGGAGACACCCGACCACGACCTGAAGGTCATGACCGACCCCATCGTGGTGGTCCGCCGTGACGAGCGACCCGACGAGCCGCGTCCCGACCTGGAGGCCGGACAGCGCGTCCGGATCACGGGCACCCTGACCGACGAGGGCGTGGAATGCCAGGCCCTCCGGAGCGAGAACGACGATCTCTTCACGCTGGCCGGCGTGCCCGAGGGCTTCGAGAGGGGCGACCGGGTGCAGGTCGTCGGTACGGTGGCCGAGGTCTCGTTCTGTCAGCAGGGCATCACCCTCGAGGTCCGGGAGATGGCGCGCGTGGACGAGGACTTCGGCAACCTCGAGCCCGTCGTTCGCGTCGAGGGCCGCCTCACGGACGAGGGCGTCGAGTGTCAGGCCCTCCGGAGCGAGAGCGGGGAGCTGTACACCCTCGTCGGAAACCTGGAGGGCTTCCACATGGGACAGGAAGTCTACGTGGAAGGCACGGAGGTCGAGGTCTCGGTCTGCCAGCAGGGGACGACCCTGGATGTCCGGGTGATCCGGGAGCGGGGTCCGCGCCCGGGGAGCTGACGCGCGACCGATCGGCCGAAAAGGGGGCAGGTGGCCGCCCCCCCGCCTCGTCGGGGGACGGCCGGCTTGCCCCTTTTCGGCATTGTCCGGCATGTTGAGGCGGCCCAACTCTTCGCTCACGGGAAGGACCGCACCATGACGCACCCCCCCGAAGTCCCTCGCGCGGCCCTGTTCGCCGCCCTGGCCCTCCTCGTCCTCTGCTCCCCCGCTTCCGCCCAGGAGGCCGACCTCCAGGCGATGGCGAGCTGGGTGGCGCTGGACGTGGTCACGGGATACGAGACCCGCTCCGCTCCCC
>CAZADJ010000515.1:0-1436 GCA_964483845.1 uncultured Actinomycetota bacterium
TCGGGGTCGAGCACCTGCACGAGCGCACGAGCGTACGCGCCGATCGCCTCGCCGACCCCGCCGTGGAACGTCGGGAAGGCGAAGATCATGCGCCGCAGCTCCTCGAGGGGCACGCGTGCGTGGACCGCGAGGCTGAGCAGCCCGAGGACCTCGCCACCGTGCGGCCCGACCGAGGTCGCACCGACGAGCACGCCGGCCTCGCGGTCGGCGACCAGCTTGATCAGCCCGCCGTTGCCGGGACCGTGCAGCCAGCCGCGGAAGGTCGCGGGCACGTCCTTGACGGTGACCGCCACGTCGAGGCCGGCGTCGCGCGCGCCCGACTCACTGAGGCCGACCACGCCGACCTCGGGGTCAGTGAAGGTGACCCGCGGCACGGCGGTGTAGTCGGCCGGCGGCGGGCTCTCCCCCAGGATCCCGGCCTCCACGATCGGCGCCTGGTAGAGGGCGACGTGGGTGAACAGCCCCTGCCCCGTCACGTCACCCATCGCCCAGATCCCGTCCGCGGCGCGCAGGTGCTCGTCCACCGCGATGAACCCGTCGACGGTCTCGACGCCCGCCTCCTCGAGGCCGAGGCCGTCGGTGCGAGCGGTCCGCCCGGTAGCGACGAGCAGCTGCTCGGCCGCGAGCTCGGTCCCGTCCGAGAGCGCGACGACCATGCCGTCGTCCCGGGTCTCGACACGCTCGGCGCGCCTACCGGTGTGCACCGTGATGTCCTCCGCCTCGAACACGGAACGCACGATCGCGCTCACCTCCGGCTCCTCGTGGGGCAGCAGACGGTCGGCACCCTCGACCACGGTGACGTCCGCGCCGAACCGGGAGAAGACCTGCCCGAGCTCGCAGCCGATCGCCCCGCCGCCGAGCACGAGGAGCGACCGGGGCAGCTCCTCGGCCGCGACCGCGTCCCGGCTCGTCCAGAAGTCGACGTCGTCCAGGCCCGGGATGGGCGGGACGAAGGGCTCGGACCCCGTGACGATGACCACGCCGCGGCGCGCGGTGAAGCGCTCCTCGCCGACCTGCACGGTCCGCGGACCGACGAACTCCCCGTGTCCGCGGACCAGGCGGCCGCCGCGGTCCGCGAAGCGCTGTGCGGCGACGGTGTCGTCCCAGCCCCCGGTGACCTGCTCGCGGACCCGTTCGGCGACCAGCGCCCAGTCGGGCGTGACGGTGGCCTCGCCGGCGACACCGTTCACCCGACGCGCCTCGGCGATCAGGTTCGACGCCCGAACCATGAGCTTGGTCGGCAGACACGCCCAGTAGGCACACTCCCCACCGATCAGCTCCGGCTCGACGCCGACGACGTCCAGCCCGGCCAGAGCGAGCCGCCCGCCGAGCTCCTCGCCGCCGGTCCCCAGCCCGAGGACGACGACGTCCACCTCGTCGGCCATCGATCCGTCAGCCACCGCTCCCACCTCGCTCGTCGCTCCGGGAGCCGGTCC
>CAZADJ010000516.1:0-1433 GCA_964483845.1 uncultured Actinomycetota bacterium
GACGCCGGCGGCGACATCGTGCAGGTCGAGGCGACCCGCATGGAGGGCAAGGACGAGTTCATCCTGACCGGCCAGCTCGGCAGCGTGATGCAGGAGTCGGCCCGGGCCGGGATGAGCTACATCCGGTCGCGGACCAAGGAGCTCGGGATCGAGCAGAGCGCCTTCGAGAAGACGACGGTGCACATCCACGTGCCGGCCGGCGCGACGCCCAAGGACGGGCCGTCGGCGGGCGTGACGATGGCGACCGCCATGGCGAGCCTGCTCACCGGCAAGCCGGTGCGGCGCGACCTGACCATGACCGGCGAGATCACGCTGCGCGGCCGCGTCCTGCCGATCGGCGGACTGAAGTCCAAGCTGCTCGCCGCCCACCTGGCCGGCGTGAAGACGGTCCTCATCCCGATGCGGAACGAGAAGGACCTGGTCGACGTGCCCGACGAGGTGCGCGAGCAGCTGCGGATCATCCCGGTCGAGAACATGGACCAGGTGCTGGCCGAGGCGCTCATCGACGCGCCGCGGTCGGCAGCCCGCATCAAGGCCGAGCGCGACGAGCGCCAGCAGCGCGTGTCCCGCCGCCCTCGGCGCCCACGCAAGAAGAAGGACGAGGCACCGATCGCCGCCACCGGCGACGGTCCCTCCGACCAGCCGCCGGCCGGTCAGCCGGCGTAGGACGAACGGGGCCGGCGTATATACCGTATATACGCCGGCGCCGGTCAACGTCACCACACAGCGATGGAGTACAAGGACTACTACGCCATCCTTGGCGTTCCCGCGTCAGCGTCCCAGGCCGAGATCAAGAAGGCCTACCGCAAGCTGGCACGTGAGCTCCATCCGGACACGAACGAGGATCCCGAAGCCGAGAAGCGCTTCAAGGAGGCGAACGAGGCGCACGCCGTCCTGTCCGACCCCGAGAAGCGCAAGCAGTACGACGAGCTCGGCGCGAACTGGCAGGCATACCAGCACGCCGGCTTCGGCTCCGGTGGCGCGACCGACTGGGCCGGGTTCGGCGGCGCTCCGGGTGGGACGCGCTGGACGTATCGGACGACCGGCGGCTCGGCCGAGGACCTCGGCGGCTTCAGCGACTTCTTCCGCCAGTTCTTCGGTGGCGGAGGCGGCGGCGGCGGAGGCGGAAGCCCCTTCGGCGGCGCGTCGGGCGCCGGCTTCGAATACGTGGACCTGTCGGACCTCGGCGGGCGTGCCCGCACCCGGTCCCATCATCCGGCCGGCGCGCAGGCCACCGCGGAGGTCACCCTGGCCGAGGTGGCGACCGGTGCCGAGCGGATGGTCAACGTCAACGGCAAGCGACTCCAGGTGCGCATCCCGCCTGGCGTGTCCGACGGTTCCAAGGTCCGCCTGTCCGGGGCCGTCGACGGGGCGGACCTCGTCATCACCGTCCGGGTCACGCCGGATCCGCGGTTCGAGCGCCACGGCGCCGA
>CAZADJ010000517.1:0-1428 GCA_964483845.1 uncultured Actinomycetota bacterium
AACAAGGTAGCCGTACCGGAAGGTGCGGCTGGATCACCTCCTTTCTGGAGCTCTGCTCACCAGGTCAGGCGAGTGTTCTGACCACCAACGGTGAGCGAGCAACGTTGACCACTGGTTACTCACTCGAGGCACGCCGACCCCCGCCCGGGGAAGCCTGCCGATCTTCACGGATCGGAACCACAGGTGACGACCGGGCTGCGGGGAGGCAGCCGAGATGTGGGCACGCTGTGCAGCTTTGAGGGACGCGGGTCCCTCGAGTTCTCGGATCGATCTTCGAGGCGGAACCACCCGACAGGTTCGGGTAGGCCGTCGCCGAGATCGGTCCGCGTGGCCCTTGAGAACTCCATAGCGAGCGCGAGCATCTTTATAAGATCAACACGTTCACTCGAACGTGACCGACTTGTAATTGTTACGGCAAGCGAACAAGCGCACTCGGTGGATGCCTTGGCATCAGGAGCCGAAGAAGGACGTGCGAGCCTGCGATAAGCCCTGGGGAGCTGGCAACGAAGCGACGATCCAGGGATGTCCGAATGGGGAAACCTGGCTGGGGTCATGCCCAGTCGTGCCTGCCCGAACACATAGGGCGGGTGTCGGAAAACCCGGGGAAGTGAAACATCTCAGTACCCGGAGGAAGAGAAAACAACACGTGATCCCCCTAGTAGTGGTGAGCGAACGGGGGTGAGCCTAAACCGGAGCCGTGTCGAAGCTGGCAGGCGTTGCGGCGCCGGGGTAGTGGGACCATCCAGAAGGGGCTGCCACTCCTTCAGGGAGTTACAAAGCGCGCGGGTAGGTGAACAGCCTGGAACGGCTGGCCACAGACGGTAACAGCCCGGTAACTGAAGTCCGACGCGCCTCCCGGATGGTATCCCGAGTAGCACGGGGCCCGAGAAATCCCGTGTGAATCCGCGAGGACCACCTCGTAAGGCTAAACACGACCTGATGACCGATAGCGGACAGTACCGTGAGGGAATGGTGAAAAGAACCCCGGGAGGGGAGTGAAAGAGAACCTGAAACCGGGTGCGTACAGACCGTCGGAGCGGATCCGCGACCCCCTTCGGGGGGACAACGATCTGTGACGGCGTGCCTTTTGAAGAATGAGCCTACGAGTTTGCCGTCGGTGGCGAGGTTAACCCGTTGAGGGGGAGCCGGAGCGAAAGCGAGTCCTAATAGGGCGTACAGTCGCCGGCGCAAGACCCGAAGCCGGGTGACCTATCCATGTGCAGGCTGAAGCGAGGGTAAGACCTCGTGGAGGGCCGAACCGTTGTGGGTTGAAAACCGCTCGGATGATGTGTGGATAGCGGTGAAAAGCCAATCGAACCCGGTGATAGCTGGTTCTCCTCGAAATGCGTATAGGCGCAGCGTCGTGTGTTCCTTGTTGGGGGTAGAGCACTGCTTGGGCTAGGGGGCCTACAAGCTTACCGAACTCAG
>CAZADJ010000518.1:0-1426 GCA_964483845.1 uncultured Actinomycetota bacterium
CGCTGCTTGAGCCGCTCATGGGGGTCCCGGTGATGGGCTGCGAGGGGTCCGACGGCGGCCGGGAGGCTACCGGTCGGTAGGGTGCGCCGCCGCGAGGAGAGGAGGGGTCGTGACCGGTGCGTGCCCGACGTGAGGGTCGTCGTCGCGCCGGACTCCTTCGGGGGGACGCTGAGCTCGCCGGCGGCCGCACGGGCGATCGCCGATGGCTGGCGGCGTGCCCGTCCCGACGACCGGATCACGACCGTGGCGCTCTCCGACGGCGGTGAGGGCCTGCTCGAGGCGATCCGGGGTCCGGGCGACGAGCGCCGCGAGGTCGAGGTGGCCGATCCGCTGGGTCGCCCCCGGACCGCGGCGTGGCTCCTGCGGGCCGACGGGAGCGCGATCATCGAGTCCGCCGAAGCCTGCGGCCTCACGCTGCTGGAGCCCGCGGAGCGCGACCCGCGCCGGACCTCCACCTACGGGGCCGGTCAGCTCCTCGAGGCGGCACGGGGGGCGGGTGCCGCGAGCGTCGCCGTGGGGCTCGGCGGCTCGGCCACCGTCGACGGCGGCGTGGGGGCGATGTTGGCGCTCGGGTTCCGGGTGACGCGGACCGACGGGCACGGCACCAAGATCGGCGGCCGTGAGCTCGCCACGGTCACGCACGTCGAGCCGCGCTGGGTCGACGACGGCTGGTCGACGACCGACGTCGAGGTGTGGGCCGACGTCACGACCCCGCTCGGGGAGGCGGCGGAGCTGTTCGCCCCGCAGAAGGGCGCCGACCCGCCCGCCGTGCGCGAGCTCGCGGACGGCCTGGACCGATGGGCGGACGTCGTGGAGGGGGATCTCGGCGGTGTCAGTCGAGATCTGCCCGGGACGGGCGCGGCCGGCGGTCTGGGGTTCGGGCTCGTGGCCGCCCTCGGCGCCCGCATCGTCCCGGGGGCGGCGGCCGTCGCGGAGGCGGTGGGCCTCGAGGAGGAACTCGAGGACGCCGATCTCGTCGTGACGGGAGAGGGGTCGCTCGACGAGACGACCGGCGAGGGCAAGGTCGTCGGCCACGTCGTCGTCGCCGCCCGCCGCCGCGGGATCCGGTCCGTCGCGGTCGTCGGCCGCCGGCGTGCGCTCCCGACCGGTCTCGTCGACGTCGAGGAGTCCGCTCCGGGTGGGGCGGGGCCCGACCCCGCGGACGAGGTCGCCCGCGCGGCTGAGCGGCTCGCTGCGCGCACCGACCCGTGACCGGTCGGTGGTCGCGGACCACGGGAAGAGCGGGAGGTAGACTCGCGTTGTCAGGTACGAGGGCGCTGGTGCCCGCAGCGGGCCAGGGCCCACACCCAGGGCTGAGAAGCGATGGGCCTGGGAGATTATGGAAGCACCACCGGACAGTCTGGACACGGCCGCCGAGACGAGGACGAACCTGACCATGAGCGTCATCACCGTCACCGAGACCGCA
>CAZADJ010000519.1:0-1426 GCA_964483845.1 uncultured Actinomycetota bacterium
CGTAATCCCCCCGGCCGAGGAGAAGCACCAGGCGCAGGACCACGGCGAGAGCGCACAGGACGAGGAGCGGGGCGCGCCCGCGGAGGTAGGACGGCGCGATCATTCGCGGCCGGTGCATGAGATCGGATTCATGACATGGAGAGCGCTTCCCGCGCGATCGCCGCGGCCTCGCGGCACCACCCCGCACGATCATGTCGCGCGAGCACCCGCTCGCCGCACCGCCGCAGCTCGGCCACCAGCCCCGGCTCCGTGCGAAGCCGCTCGATGGCGGCGGCCAGTGCGGCCACGTCCCCCGGGGGATAGAACAGGGCGGCGTCGTCGAGAACCTCGGGAAGCGCCCCGCTTCGTGCGGCCGCCACCGGACGGCCCGCCTCCAGCGCCTCCAGGGCGATCAGTCCGAACGGCTCGTTTCGAGAAGGAATCACCACGCAGTCGCTGGCATGGAGGATCTCCGCCACGTCGTCGCGATAGCCGAGCATCTCAATCCGCTCGGTGGCCCCCGATTCCCGGACCGCCCGTTCGACGTGGCGCCTGTGCTTGCCGTCCCCGACGATGAGCAGCCGCGTCCCGGCGAGCCGCGCCACCGCGTCCACGGCGTCCCGCACGTTCTTTCTGGGCTCGAGCTGCCCGACGCAGGCGACCGTGAACGGGGCGTCCTCCCGGCCCGCTCCCACCGACCCGCGTGCGGACTCCTCCGGGCGCGGATTCGGCAGCAGCCGAACCTGCGGGTCGTCGGACGGCAGTCGGAAGGAGCGGCGCACGAAGTCGGACACGACCACCACCATGGTCGGCAGCCGGGCGGCCGCCGCCGACAGCAACCAGCCCGCCGGACCCGGCAGGTTCCGCTCGTGCAGCTGCCATATGACCGACAGCCCTGCCGCTCGGGCGGCGATCACGACAGGCAGGGCGTAGAGCGAGTTCGCCCAGACGACGTCCGGCGCCAGGTCCAGGAGGCGACGGCGGGTGCGTGTGATGGCTGCGGGCTGTCCGGCGAAGTATTTGAAGGCTTCGCCCACGTTACGGGGCAGGCGGGGCCGCCGGGCGACCACCACCCGCAGGCCTTTGAGCTGGCGTGCAGCTTCGAGGGCCGGACCCTCATGGGGAAAGTCGAGGGTCACCGCGTGGCCCTCGTCACGCAACGCGGAGGCGAGTGCCAACAGGATGCGCTCCGCGCCGTAGGGTCCTGCGCCGTGGGACATCAGCAACAATTTCCGGCCACCCTCTCCGCTCCGGCCCGGCATCATCCCGAATCTCTGCGCTCGAGTCCGAATCCAGCCGGACCGACGCTCTCGGCCACCCCCGGCACCGGAAGGCCCTCGGGGTCGTAAAGCCCGTCGAGGCCGAAGAGGGTCAGGATCTCCTCCGCGCGCTGGATGTCGGCCGGGCCCACGAAGCGCCGCCAGTGCCGGAGTGGATCCCCGCCCGT
>CAZADJ010000520.1:0-1423 GCA_964483845.1 uncultured Actinomycetota bacterium
CGAGGTAGGTGGTGGTCCAGGCCCACAGCACCAGCGCAGGGTTGGTGTGCTCGTCGCCAAGTTCGAGCCACCGCTCACCCCAGTCGCGCATGGCCCAGAGTGTGGCCTGCAGGTCGTTGCCGGACTCGGTGAGGTGGTACGTGGAGCCCTGACCGGACGCCTTCGGGCGCCGCTCGACCACGCCGACCCGCTCCAGCAGCCGGAGCCGCTGGGTGAGCAGGCTGTGCGACAGGCCCGGGGCACCGGCGCTGATCTCACTGAACGTGGCACAGCCGGCCAGGAGATTGCGCAGGATGATCGGGGTCCACCGTTCGGTGAGGATCTCCGCGGTGCGGGCGATCGGGCAGTACTGGCCGTAGGTCCGCATGCCTCGAGTATCGCGGTCCCAACGCGTGGCGGCTACTTCATTTTCAGTCGTGGACGATGCCGCACGCGTGGCGCACGGTGGGAACGTGGCGTCCGATCAGCCCGAGGGAAGGAAGGGCAATGGGACCGATCCGGCAGGCCTCCGGCGGCGCGACACCGTGGGGGCCGTTGTTCGGTGCGCACGCCCAGGACTGGGCCGATACGTGGGAGGGCCCGGCGGGGTGGGGCACACCGGCGTACGAGCACGTGATCGACCGTGCGAAGATCGGCTCGCGAACGCGGGTGCTCGATTGTGGTTGCGGAGCCGGACGGTTCGCCCGCATGGCGGCTGACGTCGGTGCGGAGGTGTCCGGGATCGACGCCGCCGCCGAGCTGATCGACATCGCTGCCGCGCGCACTCCCGCCGGGGAGTTCCGGGTGGGCGACCTGCAGGCCTTGCCCTGGGAGGACGACAGGTTCGACGTCGTGGCAGGCTTCAGCTCGTTCCAGTTCGCCGACGACAAGACCCAGGCACTGTCCGAGGCAGCCCGGGTCGCGCGTGGCCTGGTCGCCGTGGTGATCCCGGTGCGCGTGCCCGAGTCCGGGATCACGGCCGTGTTCCAGCCGCTGTTCCCGCTGTTTCCCGCCGACGCGCTGCAGAGCATGAAGCACAGCGGCATGTTCGCCCTGTCCGAACCCGGCAGACTCGACGATGTGCTTGCCACGGCCGGCCTCGCCATCGACCAGGACGACGAGATCGCGTGCCCGGTCAGCTTCGAGGACACCGGTACCGCGACTCGTGCCTTCATTGGAGCCGGTCCGATGCAGCTCGCCCTGCAGCACTCCGGCCAGGATGCCGTCACCCAGGCGGTCCACGACGCGCTTGCTCAATTCACCGAGCCAGCCGGGAAGATCACACTGCCCGGCTGGTACCGCATCGTCCTGTCCCATCCGGAGCCCGCTGGCCGGTAGCGCGACCACCAGGAGAGTCGCGAAGGCCTCGCATCCAGGCACGGACATCGTGGTCGATCACTTCTCCGTCGCCGGCGATGTCGTGTTCATCACGTGGCATGCCGAG
>CAZADJ010000521.1:0-1415 GCA_964483845.1 uncultured Actinomycetota bacterium
GGCGGGGTTGGCGCCCCCGGGCGGTCTTGCCTACGTTCCGGCGCATCGACATCCCCGTCCCGGCGGAGTCGACGGGTCCCCGCCCCCGGCGCCGGGCCGCCTCGCGGCCCCGACCGACCCGACCGCCGGCCGGTCGCCGACGACCGGTACGCCGCGCACGACCGCACGCCCCGACAGGAGGTCGCCGCCGTGACGTTCAGCCTCGAGCTCACCGACGAGCAGGAGCAGACCCGCGACTGGGCGCACGACTTCGCGGAGAACGAGATCCGCCCCGTCGCCCGCCGCTACGACGAGGCGGAGGAGTTCCCCTGGGAGGTGGTGCAGAAGGCGGCCGAGATCGGTCTCTACGGCCTCGACTACTACGAGATGGCCGGCCAGGACCCGACCGGGCTGACGACCGCGCTGATCTCCGAGGAGATCTTCTGGGGCTGTGCGGGCATCGGGCTGGCGATCTTCGGGTCCGGGCTCTGCCTCGCCGGCATCGCGGCCTCGGGCACGCCGGAGCAGATGGGGGAGTGGGCACCGCGTGTCTTCGGGACACCCGACGACGTCAAGGTCGGCGCCTTCGCGGTCACCGAGCCCGACGCCGGTTCCGACGTGTCACGCATCCGCACCCGGGCCCGGCGTGAGGGGGACGGCTGGGTGCTGAACGGCGAGAAGATCTACATCACCAACGGTGGCATCGCCGACGTGCACGTCGTCGTCGCGACCGTCGACCCCGAGCTCGGGCACCGGGGACAGGCGTCGTTCATCGTGACGAAGGACATGGACGGGTTCTCGATGGCGAAGAAGGACCAGAAGCTCGGTATCCGGGCCTCGCACACCGCGTCGATCGTGCTCGACGACGTCTACGTCCCCGGCGAGAACCTCCTCGGTGGCGAGGAGAAGCTCGAGGCGAAGATGGAGCGTGCCCGCGATCCGGACCGCAAGAAGCGGGGCCGTTCGGGTGCGCTGGCCACCTTCGAGGCGACGCGTCCGATCGTGGGGATCCAGGCGGTGGGCATCGCCCGGGCGGCCTTCGAGTGGGCCCGGGACTACGCGATGGAGCGCCAGACGTTCGGCGTCCCGATCATCCGTCACCAGGGGGTCGCGTTCAAGCTCGCCGACATGGCGATGGAGATCGACTGCGCGCGGCTGCTGTGCTGGCGTGGCCTGTGGATGGCCTCCACCGGCCAGACCTACCGCCAGGCCGAGGGGTCGATGGCGAAGCTGAAGGCGGGGCGCGTCGCTGTCGAGGTCACCGACGAGGCGATCCAGATCGGCGGCGGGATGGGCTACATCCGCGAGGCACCGGTCGAGAAGTGGTACCGCGACGCGAAGATCTACGAGATCTTCGAGGGGACCGCGGAGATCCAGCGGCTGGTCATCTCGCGCCAGATCGCGCGCAGCGCCGGTGGCGAGGCCTGACCCCACGC
>CAZADJ010000522.1:0-1405 GCA_964483845.1 uncultured Actinomycetota bacterium
CGATCGTCCCGACGTTCAGATGCGGCTTCGTCCGCTCGAACTTCTCCTTCGCCATGATCGGCGCTCCTCGGTGGACGGAGGTTCTCGGTGTCGCGCGAGGCTAGTGCACCTCGGCCCGCCAGGGGAACCCGAGCCGGGCTGCGAGTGGTGCTGACCGACGCCGAACGAGTCGCCCCGGACGGCGGCAACGCCTGGAGCCGACGAGTCGCCCCGGACGGCGGCGACGCCCGGACGGGTCCGGGCGTCGCGTGATCGTGAGATCGTCGTCGTGGTAGCGGCGGGTGGACTCGAACCACCGACTCAGCGATTATGAGTCGCTTGCTCTACCTCTGAGCTACGCCGCCAGGTCGTCCCGTTCGTCGCGGTCGGTCACTGGGACCGACCGACGTCCGGGAGAGCCCCCGCGCGGAATCGAACCGCGGACCTCTTCCTTACCATGGAAGCGCTCTACCGTCTGAGCTACAGGGGCGTGTCGCCCGTCAGCCTCCCACCGTCACCGAGCAACGGTCAACCGGTGCGAGGTGTTCCGGGCGAGCCTTGCGTGGAGGGGGGAGGATTCGAACCTCCGTAGGCTGAGCCGGGACATTTACAGTGTCCTACCTTTGGCCGCTCGGTCACCCCTCCGCGGACGCTGGATGGTACGTCCGGCCCCATGCGACAGCAACGCGGTCACGTCAGACCCCCGTTCCGAACGCGAGTGCCGGCTGGGCACGGCCGTGGTCGACGACCCGGAAGCGTTCCACAGCCGGACTCAAGGTGAGCTTCGTGCGGGCGATCACGCGGTCGGTCGGGATCACGTACTCGTCACCGTCGTCAGTGAGCACGAACAACAGGTCCACCCGCGTCGGGTCGAAAGCCTTGACCATGCCGGTCCAGCTCTGGTTGCCACCGCTGGTGGCGATCTGAACCACGAAGCGACCCCGTGAGTTCCGGCACGTCGTCGTCTTCACCTCGACCCGCTGCAGCTCACCGTCGGCATCCACGACCACCAGGTCGTAGTGTGACGGTTCCCCGATCGGCGTGAAGACGTCGTAGCCGTTCGCGATGAACCAGCGGATCGCGGCGCCGACGCCGATCGTCCCCTGCTGCCGCGGGTTGGCGCGACGGATCGTGTCCGACGGGTCGGGCGGTACGGAGGATCCAGCGCCCCGGTCCGTTCCACCGGTCGGTTCACGCGCATCGTGGTCCTGCTCACCACCGCTCGCTGCTCCCTCACTCATGTCGACCTCCCGCCCGCCCCCGGGTGGGTGTCTCTCAGGGGCATGGTGCCCGACGGGTGTGACGCTCCTCGATGTGAGCGCCACCGGTCGGAGCTCCATCGAGCGGTGCCTCGCCGGCAGCGGCCGACGCGCGTACCATCCCGCGACCCGATCGACCTCGTCCGAGACACCGGGAGCCGACACCG
>CAZADJ010000523.1:0-1385 GCA_964483845.1 uncultured Actinomycetota bacterium
GTCGGCGAACACCCACTCCGGGCGGTTCTCGGAGTGGACCGCGACCCGGTCGCCGGGCTCGACCCCGAGCGCGAGCAGCGCGTGGGCCACGTCGAGGACGTGGTCCCAGTACTCGGCCCACGTGTACTCGAGCCAGATGCCGGACCGCTTCTCGCGCAGCGCGACGTGCTCGGGGATGCGCTGCGCGTTGTCGCGCAGTCGGGTCACGACGGTGGTCGTGGTGATCTCCGGTGCGGGTGCCTGGGCGGTCGCGCTCATCGTCTCCCACCTCCGTCTGCCTGTGGTGCGTTCGGTGCGTGCGCTCCGTGTCCGTGCCGCCGCCGGTCCCCGGTCATTCGGCGGCCTCATCCTCGGTCTCGCCGAGGTAGGCGCGGATCACCTCGGGATCGTCCTGGACGACGCTCGGGACGTCGCAGGCGATCACCTCGCCGAAGTCCAGGACCAGCACCCGGTCGGCCAGGTCCATCACCACGCCCATGTCGTGCTCGACGAGGATGATGGAGATGTCGAGCTCCTCGCGGATGTCGAGGACGAACCGGGCCATGTCGGCGGTCTCCTCGAGGTTCATCCCGGCGACCGGCTCGTCGAGCAGCAGCAGCTTCGGCTCCATCGCCAGCGCCCGGCCGAGCTCCACCCGCTTCTGCACCCCGTAGGGGAGCATCGAGACGATCGCCTCGCGGTGCTGCTCGATCTCGAGGAAGTCGAGGATGTCCTCGACGACCGCACGGTGCTCGATCTCCTCGCGGCTGGCCCGACCGGCCCAGATCATCCCCGACAGCCACCCGTACTCGACGTGCTGGTGGCGGCCGAGCATGACGTTCTCGAGCACGGTCAGGTTCTCGAACAGCTCGATGTTCTGGAAGGTGCGCGCGATGCCGAGGTCGGCGATGGCGTGGGGCCGCATGCGCCGGATGTCCTCGCCGAGGAAGGTGATCCCGCCGGCCTGGGGCCGGTACACGCCGGAGATGCAGTTGAAGATCGAGGTCTTGCCCGCGCCGTTCGGGCCGATGATCGAGAACAGCTCACGCGGCTGCACCTCGAAGGTCACGCCGTCCAGCGCCTGCAGCGCGCCGAAGCGCAGCTCGACGTCGGTGAAGGTGAGCAGCGGCCGATCCTCGGGCACCGGCTCCTGGGTGCTCGGCATCGCCTCGGCGAGCGTGCGGACGACGGCCATCTACGCGCTCCCCACGGCGGTCACGACAGCCAACGCTTGCGCCGCTTGTAGTGCTTGACGTCGCGGAAGGAGGCGACGTCGCCCTCCTTGCGCAGCCCGAGGTAGAACTCCCGCACGTCCTCGTCCTCGCGCAGCTCGTCGGCCGGCTTGTCCATCACGATCTTGCCGTTCTCCATGATGTAGCCGTGCTCGGCGATGCGCAGCGCCATGT
>CAZADJ010000524.1:0-1383 GCA_964483845.1 uncultured Actinomycetota bacterium
CATGCGCGAGGTCGCGGGTACCCAGATGTGCGCGGCGGGTCCGCTCCGGGGCGCTAGGGCTCGCAGCGCTGCAGGAAGCGGTCGCGGTCGACCAGCACACGGCGGTGGTTCACGCGGGCGACGATCTCGCCGTCCTGGCGGAACACGACGTTGAACTCGAGCCGGCGGCCGTGATGACCGATCAGGGTCGCCTCGACATCCACCGTCGCGCCGACCGGACTCGGCTCGGCGTGCTCGATCTCGGCGTAGCTCCCGACCGAGGTCCGCCCCTCGGGGAGGTGCCCCTCGAGCGCCTCGACGCAGGCGGATTCGGCGAGCGCGAGGACGCGTGGGGTGGCGAGCACCGGGACGTCGCCGGACCCCACGGCGACGGCGGTGTCGGCATCGGTGACCTCGATGCTGCGGGACGCGGCCAGCCCGGGGTCGAGCTCACCCATCGCGGCTCCTCTCGTCGGGACCGACCGTGCAGGCTACGCCCGCGCCCGCGTGTCCGTCGCCCGCCGGGCCCCGTCCGGGGTGACCGGTGCGGAGAGCTACCCCGGTACCATCCGGCTCGTCGTTCCCAAGCCCTCCCGGAGGTCGGATGTACACGCCTGCCGCCGTGCTCGCCATCGTGCTGTTCGAGACGGCCGTCGGCGGACTCGCGTTCCTGTGGGCCGGCCCGACCTGGGGGCGCGTGCGTCACGGGTTCGAGATGCTGCTCGGTGCGACGCTCGGCCTGATGGCGCTCGGTGCGTGGACGGCGATGCGCGGCCCCCTGGCGGTGGTCGGCGGGGACGTCGACGCGGCGGCGATCGACTGGACCTCGCTCGGGCTCGCGACGACGGCGGGGGTCGCCCTGCTGGCCGTGGTGGTGCTGGTCGCTCGTGCGCACGCCCTGGCGCGCGTGCTGGGGCTGGCAGCGGCCGCGATCGGTGTCGCGACGCTGGTCCCGCTCGCGCAGCTGCGCACCGTGGCGTCCGGGACGACCGGCGGGCCGGCCGTGGGGCTCGTCGAGCTCCTCCTCGGCGCGTTCTTCCTCGGCGCGGTCTGGAACGGCATGGTGCTCGGGCACTGGTACCTCGTGGAACGGCGCCTCTCGAACCGGCCGATGGTCTGGATGGCGTGGGTGAACGTCGCCGCGGTCGCTGCCGGCCTCGCGTCGGTCGCCCTCTCCGCACGGAACGCGATCCCGTGCACGGGACTCACCGGCGACGAGCTCGTCTTCTGCCAGCTCGCCTACTCGCCGGTCCTGGGCGTGGAGAACTTCACCATCATCATGGGGATCGGGATCATGGCGCTGATCGCCCTGATCTCCGGGTTCAACGTCAAGCTGGCCCGCGAGGGGGGCCGCTCCATCCAGGCGGCCACCGGGATGTTCTACCTCGCCGTGATCCTGGCGCC
>CAZADJ010000525.1:0-1381 GCA_964483845.1 uncultured Actinomycetota bacterium
GATGCACTACCACATGTTCATCGCGGAACCGGACCTGTTCGCGGGCTTCTGCGACGTCGCCGAGGTCCTGGTGCTCGACGACGGTGAATCGGTCGAGGTGTGAGACGGCCTCCGCCGGCGACCCGGCTGGCCGGGGCGATCGAGCTCGCGGTCGAGCTCGGACGCGGCCACACGGTCGTCACCGTCGCCGTCGACACGGGCTTGAAGTACCTCGCGGGAGGCCTCTACGGGGGCTGAGCCGGGCGATCGAGCGCACCCGGTGGCCGGTGTCCGCCGTTCGAGATCCGCGATGGCGTTCAGGCAGAGGGGTCGTTGCCGAGGAGCCGGCGTACGGTGGCGCGGACGTCCGCGACCGTCTCCGTGGTGCAGCCGTCGGCGGCCAGCATCATCTCGATCATCTCGGCGATGCCGGCGTCGTCCTCGACGATCAGCACGTGCGGCGGGACGGCCATCTCCTACCTCCTGGCGGGTTGCTACGGGGATGCGTGCGAACCCCTTCGAGCGGATCGTCGACCCAGGGAGGGAGCTGCGTCATGTACGTCCTCCCCCGCCACGTGGAGACTACATGCGGCCGAGACGACCCGAGGAGCCGCGCTGGCGCGCTCTGGCGGCGTGCCCCAGCCCACGAGGCTGCCGTACGGTGGACACGATCCTCTCGGAGCCACCCGTCGGCTCCGACCCCCGTGAGCAGGAGGTCGCATGCGCGTGATGACCGCGGTCCTCGTCGCCGCGTGCTTCGTCGGTGCCTGCGCGGGACCCGAACCGGAGATCGAGGCGGAGGCGCCGGAGACCATCGAGGTCACGAGCGTCGCCTTCGAGGACGGCGCGACCCTCCCGGTGCGCTTCACGTGTGACGGTGAAGACGTCTCGCCGCCGCTGTCGTGGTCGAACGTGCCGGCCGACACGGAGGAGATCGTCATCCTCGTCGAGGACCCCGACGCGCCGAGGGGAACGTTCGTGCACTGGATCGTCGCAGGTCTCGACGTGACGACCGGTGGGCTCGATGTCGGCGGCGTCCCCGCCGGCGCCGTGGAGGGGACGAACGACTTCGATGAGGTCGGGTACGGAGGACCGTGTCCACCGGAGGGCGATGACCCGCACCGCTACGAGTTCGTCGTGCACGCGGTGGATCGGCCGACCGGGCTCGGCGACGGCGTCTCCGCTGCGGAGGTGCGGGAGGCGATCGGGGAGCGGACGATCGCGACGGGGACGCTCACCGCCGAGTACGGCCGGGGCTGAGTCCTGGCCCCCGGTCGCCACGAGCAGCTCGATCAGCGCCGAGCAGGCGTCGTCTCGGGATGCGTGACGAGAACCGGCATCTACGTGGGCCTCTCGGCGAGGATGGAGAGGGTCTGCGGGATGCGGCGCACCTGATCGGGCG
>CAZADJ010000526.1:0-1372 GCA_964483845.1 uncultured Actinomycetota bacterium
TGTCCGTCACGAACATCCGGGTCCGGACCACGTCCTCCAGCCCCGCGCCGAGCTCCGCCAGGGCCTCGGCGATGATCTCCAGGCAGCGGCGCGCCTGCTCGTAGGCGTCGCCGGGGGCGTGGACGCCGCCTCCCTCCGCCACCGGGGCCGTGCCCGTCACGAAGATCCGGTCTCCGGCCCTGAGGGCCCGGCAATATCCCACCCGCTCCTCCCAGGGAGCCCCGCTGAACACCCGTTGGACGTCCATATCGGTTCCTCCTCCTTCCGTGGAGACGCCGCCCTGGAGCGGTCGATGCGTCACGCCGCTCCGACTCGCCGGAGCCGCCACCGATTTCGCTCCGGGCCCGTTCGGCGAAGCTCGCTCGCCGGCACCCAAGTTGCAACGGAAGAGGGGGTGCAGTCCCTACCGATCAACCGCTGATCTACCGAGCAGAGGAGTCTATCATGGAGCACGATCTGAGCAACAAGACCATCGCCATGCTGGCCACCGACGGATTCGAGGAGTCGGAGCTCGTGGAGCCGAAGAAGGCTCTGGAGAAGGCCGGGGCCGTGGTGCACGTGGTCTCGCCCAACGGCGAGCGCACGATCCGCGGCTGGAATCACGGCGAGTGGTCCGAAGAGGTGGACGTGGACGTGCAGGTGAAGCAGGCGGATCCCGCCAGCTACGACGGGCTCGTGCTTCCAGGGGGCGTGATCAACCCCGACAAGCTCCGCCGCGACCGGCGCTCCGTCGAATTCGTTCGGGCGTTCTTCGAGGCGGGCAAGCCCGTCGCCGCCATCTGCCACGGCCCCTGGATGATCGTGGAGGCCGGAGCGGCGAAGAACCGGAAGATGACCTCCTTCCACTCGATCCGCACCGACATGGAGAACGCCGGCGCCCATTGGGTGGACGAGGAGGTCGTGGTGGACCAGGGGCTGGTCACGAGCCGGAGCCCCGACGACCTGCCGGCGTTCAACGCCAAGATGATCGAGGAGTTCGCCGAGGGGCGCCACGAGGGCCAGGAGCTCCGGCGCTCCACCCGTGAGCGGGAAAAGGCCGGCGCTGCGGACTGAGGCACGCGTCTTCCCTCGATGACCTTGCCCCCGGCCGGGTGTCTCCGGCCGGGGGCTTTCTCATGCTCGGCGCCGTCACCCGTTTCCGGGCGTAGGTCGCTCCTGCCCCGGGCGTGGGTCGGGACCCGGGCGGATGGTGTCGGCGTGCGCGGTATCCGCTTGCGCCGTGTCTCCCTCCTGGGACCCGAGCAAGCGCGCCTCCACCTCGGTCCAGACGTCCCGCATGAAGTCGATCCGGCCGCCGTGGACCTCCACGAACGTCACCAGGTCGTCTTCCGTGATCCCGTGCTCCGAGAGGATCCGCTCCCGCTCCTCGTCG
>CAZADJ010000527.1:0-1371 GCA_964483845.1 uncultured Actinomycetota bacterium
TACGCAGCGTCGTCAGATCCACGCGTCGAACCACCAACGCTGGCGGATCACCTCCTCGGGCAGCTCGAGGCCGACCAGCACCGGGTAGAAGTAGACGAACAGCGCGCCCGCGGCCACCGCGATCACCATCGCGGTGATCGTTCCCGGTGTGGCCCGGCCCCGACGGGCAGCTCCGGGCCCGCGGGCCCGGCGCTCGTCCACGAACGTGAGGGCGTACGCGACCGCGACGGCCATGAACGGCACGACCGGTGTCATGTAGAAGAGGAACAGCGGGCGGTCGACGAGCAGCCACGGGACGTACTGCCCGGCCCAGAACACCGCGATGAACGCCGCCCGTCGATCGCGGCGCACGAGGCCCCAGCCGAGTGCCACGAGCGCGAGCAGCGCCCCCCACCACAGCGCCGGGTTGCCGAGCGCGACGATCTCCCGCGCCTCGCCCGGGGCGACCGCGCAGTCGGCGTCGGGGGCGGGATCGTCCGGACAGCTCTCGAAGTGGTAGACGATCGGGCGGGCCAGGACGGGCCACGTCACCGCGTGGCTCATGTACGGGTGGTCGGCCTCGAGGTCGCGGTGGAAGCGCCAGATCGCGACGTGGTGGCGTGCCAGCCCCGCGATGCGTTCGTCGGCGCCCGGCTCGCAGGGGTCGAGCAGCTCCCCGTCGACGGTGCACGTCTGCTCGCCCTCGTGCGTCTGCGCGAAGCCGACGAGCCAGGGGACCCAGGTCACGAGGTACACCGCGGCGGGGACGACCACGAGCGCGAGCGCGGTCGCTCCCAGGAGCGGCCGCGCCCGCCCCAGCCCACCGACCTGAGAACGACGGTCGGCGATCGCCCAGCCCAGGACGGCCAGCCCGGCGGCGCCGACCGCGAGGATCCCGGACCACTTGGTCGCGACCGCGAGCCCGAGCGCCACGCCCGGGAGGGCCCACCACGGGCCGCCGCGGTCACGCGCGATCAGGAGCAGCCAGGCGCCGAGCACAACGAACAGCGCGAGGAAGACGTCCAGCATCGCGATCCGTGACTGGACGACCAGGAGCCCGTCGAACGCCGCGAGCAGGCCGGCCAGGGCCGCCGCCCCGACCGCGGGCAGCAGCCGCCGCGCGATGAGGTAGGTCAGGAGGACGACGAGCGTGCCGACGACCGCCGCGGTGATCCGCCACCCGACCGGTGTGTCGCCGACCAGCGCGATGCCGGCCGCGATCAACCACTTGCCGACCGGCGGGTGGACCGCGAAGCCCTCCTCCGCACCGTGGGCGAGGTGGCTGCGGGCGTCGGTGACGTAGTAGGTCTCGTCGAAGACGATCTGGTCGGGCTGGTCCAGGAGCAGCAGACGGGTCAGTCCCGCGACGACGACGATCGCCGTGGGGACGAG
>CAZADJ010000528.1:0-1370 GCA_964483845.1 uncultured Actinomycetota bacterium
CACTCTGGTATCGGCTGCTCTCATGACGTCAGAGGCGTCCCGTTTCCAGGCGGCTCGCCCTCTTGTCGCACCGATGTGAGGGTCGTGACATCGGTCAGACGTCGACCCTGTCTGTGTAGCGCTGTCGGGCAGCCTCGCCGGAGGTCCCCAGTTCGCGGCCGATCTTCGCCCATGAGGCCCCGTCCTCGCGCGCCTCGCGGACCGCGTCGGCCAGATCCTTCTCGATGAGCGACCGTCGGTAGGCGAGCCGACGCAGCGCCATCAGCGGCGGCTCGCCTCGGTCGCCGTCGCGAGGGTCGTAATGCTCGAACTCCTCGGCGAGTTCATCGGCGCGGGCGATGAGTTCGTCCATGGAACGTGGCATCGGCATCACCTCAAGAACTTCGGTCTGGCAGGCATGGCGTGGACGATGGCGAGGATGTTGTGCCACTCGACGACGCCGACCTCCAAGAGGTCACCCGAGCTGTCGGGGCCGATGTACATCACCATGCCTTCACCAACGTTGTAGGCGTCCTTCGCGAAGGCCCAAGCGTGCAGTGCGTCGTCTTCGGCGACGCCGTGTCGGGTGGCGCTCTCAAGAACGACCGGATCTTCGCTGTCCACCTGTTCAAAGTTACCTTGCCGTGGGACGTTCGCAAGTTACCTTGTGGTTCTGGTGCGTGGTCCTCGACGGCGGTCCCCGAACGACTGTCCGTGATGCTCCGAGGAAGTCAGTGTCGTCCGAGAGGGTCTCGACATCTCTCACTCGAAACCGGTGGCATCCCGAAGTCACAGCGAGTGAAGACCATCGCCAACCCTCGGGCAGCGGCTGTTCCTGTGGACTGAACGTCCATTAATTATGGGCCGCGGCCGCGTGGGCTTGCTGCTCGGGTTCGCGAAGTCGGCCACGCGCTCCAAGCAACTGCGAGTAAAGCTATGACCAGCAGGGAAATCCAGAGCCATGGCCCGTCGAGGATGCTGTCGTAGGTGCCCGGACCGAACTTCGACTCTGGACAGATGTCGCCTAACCCTACGCCCGTTCCGAAGAACGGAGCCCTCTCAGGCTTCAACGCCTGCCGGATGCACTCCTCGCCCGTTGGCGAGATCCACAGAAACAGGTTTAGCCGTGTCGGGGGGAACCGGTTGAACCGCACCAAGTAGATCAACGGCGAAGCAGCCACGGCCATCGCAATGAGGACAATAAGAGCGGATGCCGCGCGCCGTGCCTGCAGGATGGTTCGAGACGATGTGCTCACGCACCCACACTATCCCGCGCGGTCATGCGGTCGCTCAGGGCCAGCACACCCACCAGAACCGCCGTGACGTCCTGCGCGCGAACCCTCGGGTAGCGGCTGAGATGGTCGCGTGATGCGAGTTGGAGCAGTGGGCCG
>CAZADJ010000529.1:0-1359 GCA_964483845.1 uncultured Actinomycetota bacterium
TTCTTGGCCGCCTTCTTCGCCGGCTGCTCCGCGCCCCCCTCAGCGGTCCCCGCAGCCGCATCCTCCGCACCCTCGGCGAGCCCATCGAGGGTCTCGAGGTCCGACTCGAGCGCCGCCCGGATCTCGGCGATCTCCGCGGTCCGGCCCCTGGTCGCCAGCGAGTAGCGACGGATCGTCTCGAGCTCCGTCAGATCGATCTCGGCCACGCTGTGCCCCTCCACCGGTCGGCGCACGCATCGTAGTCGTACGGCTCAGCGCACCTCCGCAGACCCGGTGACCCGGACGGCCTCGCGGTCCGCGGCCGTTATCGTCCCGCCCCCCAGGCACTCGTCGGCGTCGTAGACGACGCACGCCTGCCCCCGGGCGACCCCCTCCAGGGGCGAGTCGAACGTCACCCTCGCGCCCGCGGGCGTGGTCTCCACGCGAGCGGGCACCGGATCGGCGTGCGCACGGATCTGCGCGAGCACCGGCCCCTCGGGCGGGTGCCCCGCGATCCAGTTCACGTCGCCGATCGCGACCCACCGGCAGGCCAGCGCCGCACGTGGGCCGACGACGACCGCCGCGCGGTCCGGATCCAGTTCCACCACGTAGCGGCGCTCGTGCGTCCCGAGGCCGAGCCCCCGGCGCTGACCGATCGTGAAGCGCCACAGGCCCTCGTGGTGGCCCAGGACGTCACCGTCCAGGTCGACGATCGGACCGGGCGCGGACGGGAGCCGACGGGACAGGTACCCGGCGGTGTCGCCTCCGGGGACGAAGCAGACGTCGTAGGAGTCCGGTTTGTCCGCGACCCGGAGCCCACGATCGGCCGCGAACGCCCGGACCTCGGTCTTGCTCAGGTGACCCACCGGGAAGCGCGACGAGGTGAGCTGGGGCTGGGTCGCGACGTAGAGCACGTACGTCTGGTCCTTGTCGCGATCGACGGCCCGGAGCAGCCGGCAGCGGCCGTCCTCCCCCTGCACGACGCGCACGTGGTGGCCGGTGGCGAGCGCGTCGAAGCCGAGCTCGCGGGCGCGACGGAGTAGCGCCGTGTACTTGACCCCGCGGTTGCACTCCACGCAGGGGTTCGGGGTCCGTCCCGCCGCGTACGTCTCCGAGAACGGCCGCTGCACCCGCTCCTCGAAGACCTCGGTGAGGTCCCAGACGTAGAAGGGGATCCCGAGGACCTGCGCCACCCGCCTCGCGTCCTGCGCGTCGTCCAGCGTGCAGCACCCCTGCCCCGGGACCTGTTGGGCCAGCGGCACGTCGGCGAGCTTCAGGTGCACGCCGGTCACGTCGTGGCCGGCGTCGACCAGCAGCGCCGCCGCCACCGCCGAGTCGACCCCGCCGCTCATCGCGACCAGCACCCGATCGCTCGTGTCC
>CAZADJ010000530.1:0-1359 GCA_964483845.1 uncultured Actinomycetota bacterium
CCGGTCGCTGGACAGGGCCGCCCGGGGCCGGGGAGAAGTCGTGTTCCTCGCCGGATCGGCGGGAATAGGCAAGACCTCGGTGGTCGCCGAGCTGAGACGAAGACAGGACGGCCGGGTTCCGGTGCTGGTCGGCGCGTGTGACGCGCTAGCCACCCCGCGGGCGCTCGGCCCACTGCACGACATGGCGATGGCGTCTCCGGTGGTGGCCGACCTCCTGTCTGCCCACACGGACCGCCATGACCGGTTCACCGGGGTTCTCGAAGAGATGCGGCGGCGGACGACCCTCATGATCATCGAGGATCTTCATTGGGCCGACGAGGCAACACTGGACCTCGTCCGCTTCATAGGCCGCCGGGTGCACGATCTGTCGAGCATCCTGGTCGCCACCTACCGGGACGACGAGGTTCACGGCCGCCATCCGCTGCGGGCGGTCCTGGGCGACCTGGCGACCGCACCCGGACATCGACGGCTGACCGTGCCGCCGCTGTCTCCCGCTGGCGTCGGCCTCCTCGCCGCCGATCATCCCATCGACCCCGGTCACCTCCACGCGATGACCGGAGGCAACCCCTTCTACGTGACCGAGGTGCTCGCAGCCCCTGGCTGGACGGTGCCCCCGACGGTGACCGACGCCGTCCTGGCCCGAGCGAGACGCCTTTCCGATGATGTGAGGAACGTACTGGAGACCGTCTCGGTGGAGCCGGGCCCCGCCGAGCTCTGGCTGCTCGAGGAGATGAGCTTCCCGGGTTCCGCCGTCGACGGTGCGCTGGCCTCGGGCATGCTCCGGCAGGCGGGGGAAGCCATCGTCTATCGCCACGAGCTGGCCCGACTGGCCATGCGCGACACCGTGGGCAGCGAGCGTCGCCGCGACCTCCACCGCCGGATCCTGGACATCCTGGAGCGACGGGCACCCCATCAGCCCGCCCGCCTTGCCCACCATGCCCGGGAAGGCGGTGACGACCGATCGCTCCTGCGATGGGGGATGGAGGCGGGCCGGACGGCCGTCGCCGGTGACGCCCACCGCGAGGCAGCCACCCACCTGCAGGACGCTCTCGCCGCCCACGACCGACTCCCGGCCGAAGAGTCGCTGGGAGATGGGAAGCTCGACGACCTTCTCGAAGAGCTGGCAGTGGAGCTGTCGGTCATCGACCGGCGCGGTGAGGCGCTCCAGGTGCGGAAACGACTCGTTGAGCTGAGAGCGCGAATCGGTGACCTCCAGCGCCTGATCGTCGGCGAGGTGGACCTCGCCTACCTGCACTGGGTGAACGGCGAAGGCGATACCGGGCGCGCCCTCATGGCCGAGTGTGTCCGAAAGGCAGAGGCGTGCGGCGACCGGGCGGTGGCGGCTCACGCCTATGCCGG
>CAZADJ010000531.1:0-1356 GCA_964483845.1 uncultured Actinomycetota bacterium
GCGGACACTTCGCGTATCTCGAGCAGCCGGACGAGGTCCGCGCCGAAGTCACTGACTTCTTCGCGACCCATTGATCACACTCGCTGATAACAGCATCCAACTGGGGGCCTGTCCTCCGCGGGAGATCCAGGACGGCCGACTATGGCGCGCGTTCCGAACCCTTCGGTATCTGGCTGCTCACGCGACGTCCGCTCCTGCTCGATCTTCTGTCGGACGCAAGACGTGGAAGTGGCCGCCCGAGATGTGGTGAAGGCAGGCCGGAGATCGGTCCACGAGGCGGGTCCGCAAGACCGTGCCCGACGCGGAGTCGACGGCGCCCGAGTTTCGTTGACCGCCGCCTCGGGCCGTGGCACGGTGGCTCGGCGCGAGGTTTCGAAGGCGGTTCAGACTTCGGGCGGTCCGACTCGGTGCCATGGTCGGTTGGTCTGACCGCAGTCGCAGACGGGCGTGGGGCGTCGCCGTGTGCGCTGCGTCGTCCGGCCGCGAAGATCGGAGACGACATGCCGTACGCGAGGAACGCGCTCGACGGCCGGCGCGTCTACTTCGAGGACGACGGAGCCAGCCGTCGGCCCGCGGTCGTCTTCCACGGCGGACTGTTGGATAGTGTCGATCTGGTACGTGAGTCGAAGATCGCGCAGGCGGTGCAGGCTGACGAGTTCCGTCGCGTCTTCGTGGATCACCGCGATCTAGGAGACTGCTGAATAACGCGCCTGACGTGCTCGGTGTTGGCCGGTGCGGATTGCAGAATGCATCTTGACCGGGAGGTTGGGATGCAGGGACGGGCGGATCCGAACGCGGAGCTGTTGGACGCGGGCTCGCTGGTGGGCCATCTGGTGGCGGAGGGCAGCGTGTACGCCTTCCTCGCCGAGCACCGCCGGCGGCTGTTTCCCGACGAGATGTTCGCCGACCTGTTCGCCTCGAGGACGGGACGCCCGTCGGTGCCGGCCGATGTGGTCGCGACCGTGCTGGTGCTGCAGTCGTTGGAGGGGCTCAGTGACCGGGAGGCGATCGAGCGGCTGCGCTGCGACATCCGTTGGAAGGTGGCCTGCGGGCTGGCGTTGGACGACGAGGGTTTCCATCCGACCACGTTGACCTACTGGCGCAGCCGGCTGCGTGACTCGGATGCTCCGGAGCGGATCTTCGACGCGGTCCGCGAGGTGGTCTCGGAGACGGGGGTGCTCAAGGGTCGTGCCCGCCGCGCGTTGGATTCCACGGTGCTCGACGATGCGGTCGCGACCCAGGACACGGTCACCCAGCTGGTCTCCCAGATACGTCGCGTCCGCAAGTCGGTGCCGGCCGCGGCCGAGGTGGAGGTCACGGCTCACGACTACACCCGGCCGGGACGTCCGGCCTGCG
>CAZADJ010000532.1:0-1351 GCA_964483845.1 uncultured Actinomycetota bacterium
AACCAGCGATGCCAGCATGACCGCGGCCAGCAGGATCCCTCGCAACCTCATGGCAGTCTCCTCCCGACGACGAACCTAATACGTACCGACGCGACGGATCGCCACCAGCGGCGCCTACCGTCCCTGCCGACCGAGGGAAGGACTGTCGTGGTGAACCGCCGTGGGGACTCGCTGTGACCGGCTGTGGTGACGACACCGGCCGGCTGTGCGAGCTGGTCGTCGAGCTGACCGGCAACGAGTCGGCCGCGCGGACCGTGGACCTCGTGTTCGGCCGACCGCTCACGGCGCTGCTGGTCGTGGTCGGAGCGATCATCGCCTACCGGCTCGGTACCTCCGCCATCCGGCGTTTCGTGGGCCGGTACGAGGCCGAGATCCAGCGCCGTGTGGATCGCGCCCGCGAACTCGGGACCGAGGGCGGCACCCAGCGCGCCGAGACGCGCCGGCTCCAGCGGCTGCACGCGATCGGCGGGGCGGCTCGCTCGGCGGTGGCGATCGTGGTCGGCTTCACGGCGTTCCTGCTCGTGGTGGCGCAGTTCCTCGACCTGCGACCGATCCTGGCGGGCGCCGGACTGGCCGGGATCGTGATCGGCTTCGGTGCCCAGCAGATGATCGCCGACCTCCTGGCCGGGTTCTCGATGCTGGTCGAGGACCAGTACGGGGTCGGTGACTGGATCGACGTGGACGACAAGATCGGTGAGGTGGAGCACGTCGGCCTGCGCACGACCAGCTTCCGCGACCTCGATGGCACCGTCTGGCACGTCCCCAACGGCAAGATCGCCAGGGTCGGCAACCTCACGCAGCGCTGGGCGCGCGCGACGTTGGAGATCCCCCTGCCCCTCGACGTCGACGTCGCGCGTGCCCGCCGGGTCGTGTCCCGGGTCGCGCACGGACTGGCCGCCGACGAGCGCTGGGCCGACGACATCATTGGCCCGCCCGAGATCTGGGGCGTGACCGAGTGGTCGGAACGAGGCCTGCGGCTCCGGCTGGTGGTGCCCACACGGCCACTGCGCAACTGGGACGTCAACCGCCAGTTGCGGGAACGACTCAAGGCCGCCTTCGACGAGCAGGGCATCCGCATGGCCGTGCCAATGCAGGAACTGAGCGGTTCGCCCTTGCGCTCGCCCGTGCGCATCACCGACGTCGAGCCCGAGGAGCCCCCCGCGCCACGGGCGCCGTTCGACCCTGACACCACCGACCGACTGGAGGCGGAGACCGGCTCGATCAATCCCGCCGACAGTCCGTCCGATCGTCCCGTTCGTCCCGAGGATTGACCACGCGGGGCGCCGTGGTCAGGGCAGCACCTCGCGCAGGAACTTGCCGGTGTAGGAGCCGCTGGCCTCGGCGACCTGCT
>CAZADJ010000533.1:0-1346 GCA_964483845.1 uncultured Actinomycetota bacterium
CGCCCGACCCTGAGACAGGTGAGCGGCGACAGACGAGCCGGCGGGGTTTCGAGACCAAGTCGGAGGCCGACGCAGCGCTGCTCGAAGTCATGGGCAAGGTGCGCGATGGCATGTACATCGATCCGTCGCGCGCCACCGTGCGCGACTACCTGATGGATGAGTGGCTGCCGTCCCGCGAGCCTCGCGAAGGTGGGCGCGGCCACCGAGGCTCGGTGGCGATCGGCACGTGGCACACCTACCGGGGCGACATCCGCGCGTACGTCCTGCCGCGCATCGGGCACATCCCGCTCCAGGAGCTCACGCCGCAGCACGTCGAGCGGCTGTACGACGAACTCGAGGAGTCGGGCGGTCGCCACGGGCAGGGCCTGTCCCCGACCACTGTGGCGAACGTCCACGCCGTCCTGCACAAGGCGCTTGCCGACGCGGTGACCCGCGGACACCGCATCCGCAACCCCACGGATGCGGTGGAAGCTCCCCGGCCCGACAAGCCGGACGCGGACTGGTGGACGGTCGAAGAGCTGCGGAGCTTCCTCACTCACGTGACCGACGACGACCAGTACGCCATGTGGCTGTTGTTCGCCACGACCGGCATGCGACGCGGGGAGGTGGCTGGTCTCACGTGGGATGACGTCGACCTCGATGCCGGAACGGTCAGGGTCGAATGGACCCTCGGGGTCGTCGACTCCAAGCCGACCTGGAAGCGGAGGCCGAAATCGAAGTCCGGGCAGCGGACGATGAGCCTGGACCCCGCGACGGTCGACGCGCTCCGCGTCCACCGCACACGACAGGCGCAGTGGCGTCTCGCGGCCGGAGCGGCATGGGTAGACGAGCAGCAGGACTGGCGAGGGACCGTGCGTGCTGGCCTCGTGTTCACGTGGCCCGACGGGCGGATGATCAACCCGGAGCGGATCTCGAAGTGGTTCACCCGTCACGTCAAGGAGGCGGGCCTCAAGCGGATCCGTCTTCACGACGTCAGACACACCTACGCGAGCGCAGCCCTCGCGAACGCGACCGGCTGGCACGAGGTCAAGGTCATCTCCGAACGGCTCGGCCACGCCTCGGTGGCCATCACGATCGAGCTGTACGCCCACGTCCTGCCTGCCGCCGACGAGCAGGTCGCCCACACCCTCGCGACGGTCATCCTGGGCCCCTGAGCCCTCCCAGCTCGCTACCCAACCGCTACCAGATCCCTACCAACGCGCCCCCGGGGCACTCCCGGGGGTTTCTCGTTGTCAGATGTTGTCACGGCCGCCGGATGGCCCGGCTGGGTCACAGCGGTGTGAGTATGTTTCCGCAGGTCAGCGGTGCGAGCGGGGAGACTCGAACTCCCAAGCCCTGATGAGGGC
>CAZADJ010000534.1:0-1344 GCA_964483845.1 uncultured Actinomycetota bacterium
TGGGCTCCTTCGTGGGAGATGACGGGTGACGAAGCGGGCTCGCCCGTGCCAACGAGCCCGTGCCACCGTCCATTCCCCGGCCACCAGGGGGTGTTCGTCAGGCGGTCACCGGGACGGGCCGGGGCGCCCGGACGTGCTGGGTCCAGCGGTACTCCCCCGGGACGAACCGCCGGGTCGCCAACCGGTAGCGGAACGCCGGGCCGGGCCAGTTGTTGACGACCCGACCGTCCTCGTTGCGGTACCAGTTGTGGCACCCGGCCACCCAGATCGACCGGGCCAGCTGGTCCTGCACCTGCTCGTCGAACGCCTCGGCGACCTCCGGACGGACGTCCGCCGACCAGCCGGGGCGGGCCCGCAGGTGGTCGACGGCCCGGGCGACGTGCTGCAGCTGCCCCTCCAGCATCGCGATGATCGAGTTGTGGCCGAGGTTGGTGTTGGGCCCGTACAGCAGGAACAGGTTCGGGAACCCGGGCACGCTGATGCCGAGGTGGGCGCGGGCCCCGTCCGCCCAGGCGTCGTGCAGCCGCCGGCCGTCGCGGCCGGTGAGTTCCATCGGCACGAGGAACTCGGTGGTCCGGAAGCCGGTCCCCAGGACGATCACGTCCGCCTCGACCAGCCGTCCGTCCGGGGTGATGATCCCGTCCTCGACGACCCGGCCGATGCCCGCGGTCTCCACGTGGACGTGGTCGCGGTCGAGCGCCGGGTACCAGTCGTTGGACACGAGCACGCGCTTGCACCCGATCGGGTCGTCGGGCTCGAGCACCGCCTGCAGGGCGGGATCGCGCACCTGTCGTCGGCGGTGGCGGTGGGCGACCTGCTCGACCAGCCACCCGAGGCGTGACTCCTGCGAGTTGAAGGCCAGCACGCGCAGCTCGTTGGTCCAGAAGATCCACTGCCGGTGCAGCCACTGGGCGCCGGGGACCCGCTCGAACAGCACCTGCTCGACGTCGTGGTACGGCCGGTCGCCGCGCGGCAGCACCCACGGTGCCGACCGCTGGAACACCGTCATCTGCCCGACCACGTCGACGATGCCGGGCACGACCTGGATCGCCGAGGCGCCGGTGCCGACCACGGCGACCCGACGCCCGGTGAGGTCGAGGTCGTGGTCCCACCGCGCCGAGTGGACGACCGGGCCGGCGAAGTCCTGGAGCCCCGGCAGGGCCGGCCAGGCCGGGCGGCTGAGCTGGCCCACACCGGACACCAGCACGCGGGCGACGAACACCTCGCCATCGGTGGTCGCCACCGTCCATGTCCCGGAGGCCTCGTCCCAGTCGGCGGTGACCACCTCACGGCCGAAGCGGCAGTGGTCGATCACACCGTGCTCGTCCGCGACCCGCCGGAGGT
>CAZADJ010000535.1:0-1342 GCA_964483845.1 uncultured Actinomycetota bacterium
GGTGGGCCGTGTAGGACTTGAACCTACGGCCTCCTGCGTGTCGAGCAGGCGCTCTACCAGGCTGAGCTAACGGCCCCGGGCGCGGCGACGGTACCAGAGGGCTCCGACGGCCGGCGAACCCCCACGGCACCCGCGGGCCCCACCGGGCCGTCCCCCGTCCGGCCTCGGTGGATAGGATGGGGACGGCGATCGGTGGGATCGCGCGGTCGGACACCGGTGGGACCGTCGCGAGCCTGCAACCCGCAGTCCCACGTGAGCGCCGACGACGTCATCACGACGAAGGGACGGCAGACGTGGCCACGGGCGGACTGGAAGGTGTCGTCGCTGCGCAGACCAGCCTCTCGTGGATCGACGGTCAGCGCGGGATGCTCGTCTACCGCGGCTACGCGATCGACGACCTCGCCGAGCACGCCAGCTTCGAGGAGATCGTGCACCTCCTCCTCGAGGGCTCGCTGCCGACGAGCGACGAGCTCGCAGCGACACGGGAGCGGCTCGGGGGGCACGCTGCGCTGCCCGATCGTGTGGTCGAGGCCCTGCGGGCCCTGCCCGACGACACCGCCCCGATGGAGGCCGTGCGCACCGGCGTGTCGCTCGCCGGCACCGGCGTCCCGACCGCAGACGCCTCCGAGCTGGACGAGACGCGCGAGCGCGCCTACGCGATCGTCGCGCGGATCCCGGCGATCATCGGTGCCTTCGAGGCCGGCCGCTCCGGACGCCAGCACGTCGAGCCCGACCCCGACCGGTCACTGGCCTACAACCTCGTGCGCGGCCTCACCGGCAAGGAGCCTGACGAGGACACCGAGCGCGCCATGGACGTCGCGCTCGTGCTCCACGCCGAGCACACCCTGAACGCCTCGACCTTCGCCGCCCGGCTCACCGCCTCGACCCTGTCCGACATCTACTCGGCGATCACCGCCGCGATCGGCGCCCTGCGCGGCCCACTGCACGGCGGTGCGAACGAGCGCGTCGCGGCGATGCTCGAGGAGATCCCCACCGTCGACGACGTCGACGACTACATCGACGCGAAGCTCGACGCCAAGGAGCGCATCATGGGCTTCGGGCACCGCGTCTACCGCACCGAGGACCCGCGAGCGAAGCACCTCCGCCACTGGGCGGAGCGGCTGTCCCGCGACGCCGAGCCCGGCGACACCATCGACAAGGCCCTCCGCGTGGTCGAGGTCGTCCACGATCGCAAGGGCCTCTACGTCAACGTCGACTTCTTCTCCGCCCCGCTGTACAGCGTGATGGGCATCCCGCGTGACCAGTTCACGCCGATATTCGCCGCGTCGAGGGCTGCCGGGTGGACCGCCCACGTGCTCGAGCAGCAGGCCGACAACCGGCT
>CAZADJ010000536.1:0-1342 GCA_964483845.1 uncultured Actinomycetota bacterium
TACCCGAACACCAGCTCCTGCACGAAGGCGGCTGGAAACTCGAAGGCAACCCCTATACCGGGCTCACCCTCCGGGCCCCCGACGGAGGGATCTGGAAGACGGGACCGAAAGGCCTGCGGGAGGAGATCAAGAACCGGTTCTTCGGCAAGGATCCACCCGATGGGCTCCCGCCAGGCCAGACCGACACGTCCTGACCACCGGCGGGAAACGGGGGCACCGAGGGGCTGCCTCGCGGACTCGGCAAGGTGTCCTCGTGATGGATATCGCTACACGCAGAACGGCGACTGCATCTTCCCGTTGATGTGAATCCTCCATCGAGAGCTGAGCGTCGATGGCGCGGAGCAACGCAGCAGGCGTTGAGGGATGTCAGGGTCCTCCGGTGCGTAGGCAGTCGGAGGGTGGCATGTCGAGTTGGGCGCCGGTGGTGCCTTTGGCTAGGACGGTGCAGTCTTGGCCGGTGCCGCCGGCGTCGTCCGTGTAGTGGTCGTTGCCTGCGAGGTCGAGGAGGAGGCCGGTGCCGAGGACGGCGCCGCCGTTGGTGGGGGGCGGCCCTCCGATGTAGTGGTCGTCGCCGGCGTGGTCGATGAGGGTGCCGCTGCCGCCGAGGCCGGCGCCGTTGGAGATGGGGTGGGGGGCGTGGTAGGTGTCGTTTCCGGCGGCGTCGCGAAGGAGGCCGACGCCGAGGTTGCCGATGCCGTTGACGTAGCGTCCGCCACCCATGTATCGGTCGTCGCCGTCGGCGTCGACGAGGATGCCGATGCCGAGGATGCCTGAGGCGTTGGCGCCGCCGCTGCGGGTCTGGTAGAGGTCGTCTCCGGCCATGTCGAGCAGGATGGAGGTGCCGAGCCCGGCACTGTTGCCGACGCCGGCGAGGAGGTAGCGGTCGTTGCCGCCGGCGTCGACGAGGATACTGACTGCGGCGTGGCTGGCGGCGCTGTTCCCACCGCCGCCGGGGACCTGGTAGAGGTCGTCGCCTGCGCCGTCGAGGAACAGGGCAACGCCGCCGTATGCGGCGAACGCGTTGCTCCAGCTCACGCCGAGCTCGGGGTCGGCGGTGCCGTAGATGTCGTTGCCCTCCACATCGACGAAGACCGACACGCCCGCGAAGGCCTTGCCGACGGATCCCTGGTAGGTGTCGTCGCCGTCCAGATCCACCACGATGGACTCTCCGGCGCCTGCGGCTGCTACCTGTCCGCTATAGAAGTCGTTGCCTCCGAGATCGAGCAGATGGCCGTATCCCCCGGCGGCGGAGCCGTTGACCCCGGGCGTGTTCATGCTGGTGGCGATGTACTGGTCGTTGCCGCCGCCGTCGAGCAGGAACCCGCCACCGAACTGGCCGCCG
>CAZADJ010000537.1:0-1341 GCA_964483845.1 uncultured Actinomycetota bacterium
CATGCGTGCGCCTGTGATGGCGTTTGATCAGGAGGGTGGAAGTCCCTTCATGGGCTTGATCTGAGCTCATTAACTGAAAGTAACTGCGTTCTCGAAAGAGGAGGTGGAGAGCAACTGGAAGTGAACAATCGGTCCGCAGGCATACGAACTCGATTCGGCCTGTCGTTGTGGCGAGCCCGCGTGTGCACGGTGAAGCCCAAGATGCCATCGCTCCCGGCACCCCGGGTTACCAAGGTAGCAGATGGTCAGCCCCGGAGGCAAACAGATCGATCCGGGGGCGACGAGGGGTGTTTGGAGGTGGAACGATCGGAAGGTCAAACGCAGTAAGCAGGGAACATCCTCCCCAGACAGACGACTGCCAGGTACGTCGACAGCCTCCCCCATAGGGCCCAGTTGGTGCTTGGTAATTCCTGGAAGGATGTCAGAGCGCCCATATGAGCTTTGAAACTGGGTAATGCCGGTGGAGCAAAGGGGCGCAGGAAGATTGATCGTGAAAGGACAAACAATTGGAAGCCAGACCGGACTTAATAGCGCCGTCGAGTAATCGAGCGGTGCCTAGATTCTCCGGAGAGGATCTCTGCCATTGGGCATGGACCGAACCGAGCGTTTGGACCAACGCGATGTTGGTCACACTGGAACATAACGGTGTTCGAGGAGGCAAATGGCATAGCTTAATCGACAAGGTCTACAAGCCAGAGAACCTTTACTCGGCCTACCGCGAGGTAGCCGCGAACAAAGGAGCTCCGGGCGTAGACAATGTGACGATCGAAGATTTCACTACCAGGCTTACCGGAAATGTGGACAAGCTTGAACAACAACTGCGTGACGGCACCTACCGTCCACAGTCGATCAAACGCGTCCATATACCCAAAGCTGGTAGCCACGAGACCCGTCCGTTGGGAATTCCCACCGTACGTGATCGTGTGGTCCAGAACGCTCTTCGCCACGTATTGGAACCCATTCTCGAACGACAGTTCGCCGAGCACAGCTACGGTTTTCGTCCCAATCGGGGATGCAAAGATGCGCTGCGTCGGGTGGACGGTCTGATCAAGCAAGGGAACCGCTACACGGTAGACGTGGACCTGAAATCGTACTTCGATACCATCCCTCATGGCCGACTGATTCAGGAACTGCGGAAGTATGTTGCTGACAACTCGGTCATTGGGTTGGTGGAGAAGTTCTTGCAAGCGGAAATCCTGGATGGCTTGGACCAGTGGACGCCGACCGCCGGTGCTCCTCAGGGAGCGATTATCAGCCCCCTGCTGAGCAATCTCTATCTCAACGATCTGGACCACTTGCTGGCCGAGGCGGGATACGAGATGACCCGGTACGCCGACGACC
>CAZADJ010000538.1:0-1339 GCA_964483845.1 uncultured Actinomycetota bacterium
GCGCGGGCCCCGGTGATCCCCCGACGGCTCCACGGCCTCCCCGGGACGGCCTCACAGCGGTTCGCGTGCGACCGGACACGTCATGCACCGTGGGCCGCCCCGTCCCCGTGGCAGCTCGTGCGAGGGGATGCGGTGGACGGTGACGCCGGCCTCCTCGAGGGTCTCGTTCGTCGCGGGGTTGCGCTCGTAGGCGACGACCTCGCCGGGGGCCAGCGCGAACACGTTGTTGGCGTCGTTCCACTGCTCGCGATCCGCGGCGACCGAGTCCAGGCTGGGCTCGATCGCCCGCACCTCGTCCAACCCGGCGGCCCAGGCGAGTTGCTCGACGAGGTCGCCACCCTCCTCGACGTGGACCCCGCCGTCACGGGGGGTGAGCCGCAGGGTCCGGACCAGCGGCCGGACCCGCGGGTAGAGCACGAACGCGTCGCGGTCGACCATGCTCACGACCGTGTCGAGGTGCATCGTGGTGCGCGCCTTGGGCAGCTCGACCACGACGATGCGCTCGACGACGTCCGCCGCGAACAGCCTCGCAGCGAGGATCTCGGCCCCTGACGGCGTGGTGCGCTCGGAGATGCCGACCGCCAGTCCACGCTCGCCGACGACGAGCACGTCGCCACCCTCGATGGTCGCCGGGAAGTGCTCGCCGCCCTCGTCACCGAACCAGACCGCCGCACCGTCGAAGCGCGGGTGGTGGTGGTAGACGAGGCGCAGCAGGTCGGACTCCCGGCGCCGGGCGAGCCGGTTCATCGGGGAGAGCACCACACCGGGCCCGATCCAGAACGACGAGTCCCGCGTGAACACGGTGTTGGGCAGCGGTTGGAGCAGGAGCTCGTGCTGCCGCTGGGCGCGGGCGACGAGACCGTCACCACCGCCCATCTCCTCGATGGACAGACCACCGATGAGGTGTCGCACCAGGTCGTCGGTGTCGAGCCCGAGGAGGTGTTCGCGGACGCGTCCGGTCAGGGTCGGACCGCAGGATCGTTCGGTCACCTGGTCGGTGACGACGGCGGCCGCGAGGTCCCGATCGGCGAGGATGTCGGCGAGGAGGCGGTGGACGTGGAGCACCTCAGCGCCGGCGCCGCGCAGCACCTCCACGAACGCGTCGTGCTCCTCCTGCGCACGCTCGACCCAGAGCAGCTCGTCGAAGAGCAGCTCCTCCTTGTTGGTCGGCGTCAGCCGCTGCATGCCGAGGTCGGGACGGTGGACGAGGACGGTGCGTAGCCGGCCCACCTCCGAGCCCACGCCGAACCGTGCGACCGCCGGCTCTCGACGCTCGCCTGCGGCCCCCGCACCTCCGTCAGGCATGCGGTGCATCCTGCCATCCGAGGCCCGCCATCCG
>CAZADJ010000539.1:0-1338 GCA_964483845.1 uncultured Actinomycetota bacterium
GTCAGTAGTGTCCGGTTATAAGTCGAAGAGCCACAACTGGTTATGAATATGGCCCTCTTTCGAGGTGTAGCCCTCGGCCGAAAGCAGTTGTGCGAGAAGGGTTTTCTCGAAGGGATAGACGCTGAGGATCTGAAGAATTGTGTAGAGATCCCGTTCGATCCCGAGGCGCTTTCTCGCGATGGCCACGAGCAGGTAGACCGAGATGGCGATCCAGATCTGGGTCTTCACCGCGTTGGGGGAGGTGCCGTAGAACGCCTTGATCCTGAGATGCTGCTTGATCCACTTGAAGAACAACTCGACCTGCCAACGCAGGCGGTACAGCTCCGCGACCGTGAGGGCGAGGAGCGTGAAGTCGTTCGTCAGGAAGTCGAGCTTCTTGCCGGTCTCGGGGTCCCGATACGCGACCCGGCGCAGATGAGCCGGGTAATGCTGGGCCGAGGTGGTCCCCGTGAGTCGAATGGTCTGATCGCAGATCAGGCCCGTCGACCGATCCACCGGCCTGGAGTAGATGCGCTCCCAGTTCACCCCGCGCTTGATCCGGGTCACGAAAATAGCGCGGGCCTCGTTCAGCCGGTACAGGCGGGCGAAATCGATGAACCCGCGGTCGAACAGGTAGATGGATCCGGGCTCGGTGACGAGCGCGTCCAAGATCCGCACATCGGAGAATCTCGCCTCGGTGATCCACGTGAATGCGGGGACAGAGCCTCTCAGGTCGAGCAGGGTATGCATCTTCACCCCGGCCTTGGTGCTCCGGAATCGAGCCCAGGGGAAAACCGAAAGGCAGAGGTCGATCGTGGTGGCGTCGAGGGCGTAGACCGTTCGGTCCCTCTGATCCAGTTCCTCGAGACCGAGGGGTTCCTCGATATAAAGGCGACGCGCCTCCACCACGAGACGCTGGGCGAAGTCGGCGAAGATGCGCCAGTCCCGCTTCTCGTTCGCGTCGGCCAGCGTGCTGCGCGCAACCGTTCCCCGGATCCCCAGGTGGTAGAGCTTGTCGGGCACCGCCCCGAGGCACGCCTCGATATCCCGAAGGCTGTCCCGGTACGTGAGTTGGGCGAAGGCCATCGCCAGGTACTGGTCCCGGCACGAGAAGCTCCTGACCCGTCGGTTCCCGTCGTAGCGCCGGATGCACCGGTCCAAGACGAACCGCGAGCCGTGCGCCATGACCTGCGAGAATGCCATCTGCCCCTCGTTCATCAGCCGCCCCCATGGGTGAGTTCACCACAGAATGCGACCGAGGACGACGGGGTTCAAATCGGTGCGGCTTCGCTGGCCTCACAAAATGTTGTCTGAGTTGAAGATACAAGTTCCCACGCTCGGCTTAACCGGACACTACTG
>CAZADJ010000540.1:0-1333 GCA_964483845.1 uncultured Actinomycetota bacterium
CGTCCACGGTTCCCGCCAGGTCCATGCCGGGGATCCACGGCGGGCCGTGCTCCTCGACGGCCTTGCCGTAGCGGCCCTCGCGAACCGCGGCGTCGGTCGGGTTGACGGCGGCTGCCGCCACGCGGATCCGGACCTGGCCGGCACCGGGCTCCGGCTCGTCGAGGTGGACGATCTCCAGGGCCTCGGGCCCGCCGAACGCTGTGACTCCCACGGCGCGCACGCTGTCTCCATCGATTGGCTGTACGCGGTCACCCGAGAGGTACCCCGTGTCGCCCCACGGCACCCCTGACGACAGCACGCGGCTCGTGGCCGCCGTCATCGGCCGGTTCCTGCCAGTGCCGGTCGACGGTCCACACCGCTGTCGTCGACGGCGACACCACCCTCGACACTGACGTGCGGCAGCAGGCGGTCGAGCCACCGCGGCAGCCACCAGTTGGCGTCACCGAGCATGGCCATCGCCGCCGGGACCAGGACCATGCGGACCACGGTGGCGTCGAGCAGGATCGCGGTGGCCAGGCCCAGGCCCATCATCTTGACCATCGGTGAAGGATTGGCCACGAAGCTGAGGAAGACCACCGCCATGATCAGGGCTGCCGAGGTGATCACGCGGCCGGTCGCGGCCAGCCCGCGTGCGACCGACTCCGCGTTGTCACCCGTCGCCTCGTACTCCTCGCGGATGCGCGACAGCAGGAACACCTCGTAGTCCATCGACAGGCCGAACAGGACGGCGAAGAAGATCACGGGCATGGGCGACGCGATGAGGTAGGTGCGGTCGAGGCCGAACAGGCTCGCCCCCCAGCCCCACTGGAACACGGCCACGATCAGGCCGTAGGCGCCACCGATCGACAGCAGGTTCATCGCGGCAGCCTTGAGCGGCACGGCGATCGACCGGAACACGACCAGCAGGAGCAGGACCGAGGCCAGCAGCACCGCGATGATGAAGATCGGCAGCACGTCGTCGAGCTGCTGGGTGAGGTCGTCGGTCACGGCGGTCAACCCGCTCACGAAGACGTTGTCGGGCAGGGCGTCACGGACGCGCGTCAGCGTGGCCGAGGTCGCGGGGTCGGACGGGGCGGTGGTCGGGATGGTCGGCAGGACCACGACCCGACCGTCGGCCGAGACCGCAGGCGTGCCGACGGCGGCGATGCCGGGATCGGCTCCGATCGTGCGGGCCATGGCGGGCAGCTGGTCGGCGGTGACCGCACCGGCACCCGTCTGGTCGAGGTCGGCGACCAGCACGAGCGGCGCGTTGAAGCCGGGACCGAAGCCCTCCGACAGCAGGTCGTAGGCGCGGCGGTGGGTGGTCTCGGTGGAGTCGTCGCCAGCATCGGGG
>CAZADJ010000541.1:0-1331 GCA_964483845.1 uncultured Actinomycetota bacterium
TGCGCCCCTCAGCGGCGGATCGCGCGAAGATCCACGGTCCCGCCGGCCTCGACATCGGCGCGGAGGGGCCCGACGAGATCGCCTGGGCGATCATCGCCGAGCTGCTGGCGGTCCACCGCGACCGTCCGGGTGGGTTCCTGCGTGACCGGCCCGGTCCGATCCACGAGCGACGCACCCCACCCGAACCAGCGGTCGCGAGATGAAGCGGCGCCTGCCCCTGTACCCGACGCAGCCCGGCGGCGCACCCGCCGATCCGACGGGGGACGCGGCCGGGTCGCGTCCCGACGGCTCTCCCGCCCCACGACGGGCGCTGGCCGAACCCGCACCGGCCGGGGGGCCGCTGGTCGACACCTTCGGCCGCGTCGCCACCGACCTGCGGGTGTCGGTGGTGGACCGCTGCAACTTCCGGTGCACCTACTGCATGCCCGCCGAGGGGCTGGACTGGCTGGACCGCGACGAGCTGCTCACCGTGGACGAGATCGACCGCCTCGTCCGCCTGTTCGTCCGGCTCGGGGTGGACGAGGTGAAGCTCACCGGCGGTGAGCCCCTGGTGCGGGGCGAGTTCACCGAGATCGTCGGCCGCATCCGCGCGGTCGACGAGCGGCTGGACATCTCGGTCACGACCAACGGCTACCTCCTCGACCGTCACGCCGCAGCGCTGCGCGACGCCGGCCTGGACCGGGTCAGCGTCTCCTGCGACTCGCTGCTCGCGCACCGCTTCGAGCAGATGACGCGCCGTGACGCCCTCGAACGGGTGATGGCCGGCCTCCGCGCCGCCGACGACGCCGGGTTCGATCCGATCAAGCTGAACTGCGTCGTCATCCAGGGGACCAACGACGACGAGATCGTCGACTTCGCCCGGTACTCGCGCGAGACCGGCTACGAGGTCCGCTTCATCGAGTACATGCCGCTCGACGCCGACCACGCGTGGGAGCGGGAGAAGGTGATCCCGTCCCAGGTGGTGCTGGAGAAGGTCGCAGCGGAGTTCCCGCTCGTCGAGGACGACCCCGACGCGCCCGCGCCGGCCCGCGTCTACCGCTTCGCCGACGGCGCGCCCGGCGGCGTCGGCGTCATCGCGGCGGTGACCGAACCGTTCTGTGACACGTGCAACCGCATCCGGCTCACCGCCGACGGCGCGCTGCGCAACTGCCTGTTCGCGCTGGAGGAGACCGACCTGCGCGGACCGCTGCGCGCCGGGGCCGACGACGACGAGCTCGAGCGCCTCGTCCGCACCGACGTGTGGCGCAAGTGGTCGGGTCACCGCATCGACCACCCCGACTTCGTCCAACCCGAGCGGTCCATGTCGATGATCGGCGGCTGACCCAGCCGGG